>JBKBUB010000200.1:0-2971 GCA_046290925.1 Thermodesulfovibrionales bacterium
TTATTGTCTTTATGAGCCGTTATTCATCAATGGGAGCAATTGTCTCTTTTATCCTTCTTCCTCTTAATATCTATGTCTTTGATTATTCTTATGAGAAGTTTGTCATATCCGTATTCATAACCATATTGCTTTTATTCAAACACAGGAAGAATATAGGCAGGCTCCTTACTGGTCAGGAACCAAAGATCGGTGAGAGGATAAGGGGGGTATAGGTGAGGCAACAGAGCAACAGGGCAGCAGAGCAACAGTTAAATAAAGGAAATAATTTATTCCTCAAAAAAACTTCTGCCTTATTGCGCTACTATTTTACTGCTTTACTATTCTGTTGCTCTACTGCGCTACTGCTTTACAGCAGTGCTGAAACCAGTGAGAAGCAATCTCTTATTCATCCTGAACCTGCTTCTCTGATGGAATCACGCCTTGATCATGGTCTGACAAACAACGATGCCTATTCCTATATATTGATCGAGAAGTCGAGGGCATCATCGGAGAGAAAGACCCTGCTCGAACAGGCCATTATGAACTCCCCTGATCTTCCCGCCCCTTATTTCAAGATAGCCTCTGATAGACTGGATCTTTCCCTTAAAGGTATATTTGAAGCCCTTGATTACATAAGGAAGGGGATAAGGGCTTATGAGAGGAATTTCCTCTGGAGGTTCAATCTCTGGGGTCTTATAGTAAGGTCTTTTATCATCTCTTTTACTCTTTCGCTTTTTGTGATGTCTATAATAAGATTCCCCTCTGAAGCAGGTCTTATCATGCATGAGATTAATGAGGACAGAAAAAAGGCCTTTCTCCTCGCTTTTCCTCTTATCTTTTCGGTATTTGGTCTGCTTCCCTTCTTAGCCTCAATGGTTATCCTTTACGGATTATATCTGAGGGGAAAGGAACGTATTGCCTTATATATCTTTTTTTTCATAATCTTCGTTCTTTCCCTGTCACCAGGGATATGGGGAATATTCTCCAACCCTTCCTATTTAAAGGCTGTTGTTGATGTAAATGAGGGAAGGGATAATAGGTATGCCCTTTTAAGGCTTAATGGGAGGAATGATATGGCATCATCCTTTGCGTATGCCCTTGCCCTTAAGAGGGAGGGTTATTACCGAGAATCCATCGAGAGGTATAAAAAATTAGCAGAAAGATACAAGATTCCCGAGATTTATATAAATTTAGGTAATGCCTTTTATGCTTCGGGTGATCATGAAGGTGCTATTGAATACTATAATAAATCACTTGCTATCAGGCCCTTAGCTGCTGCTTATTACAATCTTAGTCAGGTTTACAGGGAGATGCTGGACTTCAAAAAGGGTGAGGAGTATTTTGATGAGGCTGCAAGACTCGATCCTGAGAGTTTGAGAAGATATACCTCAATATCAACCAGAAATCCTAACAGATTTGTTGTTGATATGAAACTTCCTGATTCTCTTCTATGGAATCAGATACTTTCTGAAAGAGGTGGTATGATAAGGTTCACATCAGTAACGGTTGTTACTGTAATAGCTATCTTATCCTTCTTTATTATCGACAGGGGACTAAAAAACAGGGCAAAGAGGTGCCGAAGGTGCGGTTCTATCTACTGTAATAGGTGCTTCAGGATGATTACCTGGAAGGATATGTGCTCTCGCTGTTATCAATCAATCGTAAGGATAGACCAGATGCATTCGAAAGAAAGGATAGCAAATTTACTCCTCCTTTACCAAAGCAGGGCGAAGAAGAGAATGGTGGCAAGGATTCTATCATTTATATTGCCTGGAGCCAGTGAGATGTATTCAGGAAGGATATTAGAGGGTTTTCTACTGAATTGGGCCTTTTTCTTTGTCTTAACAACCATAATCCTGAGCCGAGTCATGACAGAGGGCATATACCCCTTTTATCATGACTGGCTATTGATTCCATTGTTATTTCTTGTTATCGTTCTTTATGTTTTTTCTATAATCCACATCAGAAAGGGGATTCAGAAGGGATGGCTTTAGAAGGTTCTTTAAGGGATTTTGGGCTCGCCGATATACTTCAACTTCTCTATTTTCAGAAAAAGACAGGTACGCTTACCATCTCAAGCCCCATGGACAGGGTCATACTCTATTTCCTTGATGGAAATATTGTTTCGGCAGAATCGAAAAAGAGAACCGAGGATAACCGTTTTGGAAGGATACTGATAAAGAAGGGTGTAATTAATGAAAAGGAACTCCAGGAGGCATTGCAGGAGCAAAAAAAGACAGGAATGAGGGTAGGGGATATACTGGCTAAAAAGGGTATACTGAGCGAAGATGTGATAAGGGAAACGATCGTTTCTCAGCTAACAGAAACGGTTATTCAGTTATTCTCCTGGAAGGAAGGGAATTATGAATTCAAGGCCCAGCAGGTTAGCCTCAGTAAAGAGATACCTGTTAGCCTCGATACCCAGCATCTTCTGATGGAAGGTCTCAGGATTCTCGATGAATGGACACTGATCGGAGAGAGGCTTACCCTCGATACTGTATTTAAAAGGACAGGGGTTGAAGATGCCTCAATTACACCGGAGGAGGCAGAGATACTTAAACTCGTTGACGGTGAAAATGATGTTAGTATGATTACGGAACTTTCAGAGATGGATAATTTTGAGGTATCAAAAACGCTCATCTCTTTAATGGATAGGGGACTTATCGAGCCTGTTGCAGTGGAGCCTGTGATTACTGAACCAGCAGAGGTTATTATTGCTAAAAAAAGAGACCTATCAATCCTTTTACCCCTCGGAGCTATTTTAATCGGTCTTACAACATCATTTTTTATATACGCCCTAAAAAACCCCCTTGGAAAGGACATAATCTCTTCCTGGCTTGAGTCTTCGAAGATTATCAGGGTTGAGAAGGATATCGAGAGGTTAAGATTTAAAACTGATTTATACAGGCTTAAAACAGGCTCTAATCCCTTGAGGATAGACGATATTGGTGGTGGAAGGGATGTGTGGGGTAATGCATACTATTATAAGGTT
>JBKBUB010000201.1:0-2959 GCA_046290925.1 Thermodesulfovibrionales bacterium
CCTCATTATATTACTGAGATCATCAAGTTCTTCTTTTGAGCTTTCTTGGAAGGCGCAGTTATGCCCCTTTGGCATAATCCATACCTCAAAGGGAAACCTTGGTGCAAAGGGACAGAAGGCAATCATATGGGAGGTCTCAAGGACTATCCTTGAGCCTCTTGAAATTTCTTCATGCATTATGTCACAGAATATACATCTTTCTTTATATTCATAATACTGTTTGGCACCATCAAGCTCTTCCTTAAGCCTTTTGGGGATTATGGGAGTTGCCATAACAGAGGAATGGGGATGATTAAAATGGGCACCAGCAAGACGACCATGATTTTTATATATCAGCACATAGCGAAGCCTTGCGTCCTTATGAAGGTCATCTATTCTTAATTTATAAGCCTCAATAACTACCCTCATTTGCTCAAGACCAAGCTCATCAGGGGTCTTATCATGATAGGGAGATTCAATAATTATCTCATTTGCTCCAATACTATTCATGGCATCATATATTCCCACACCACGTCTTCCAAGCTCACCTTCAACCCTCAGGACAGGATCAGGATTTGGAATAACCTTAACCTTCCACCTTTCAGCTTCTCCTATGGTAAGTATCTCTTTTGTGAATATCTTTTTATCACAGAGAAGACATGCACCTGTTTCCTCAGAAGCGGGTATGTAATAGTAGTCAGGTCCTCTTGAATCCTTAAGAACCACAACCCATCTTCCAAGCAGCAGGTCCTTTCTCAGTTCATGCATGGAAATTCCTCTCAAATATTAATTTAAGCCCTTCAAGGACAAGATCTGGCCTTTTATAACTCAGCCTTTTAAGATAGGGCTCAACAAGAGGAGCCTTTCCACCTGTGGTAATCAGTAACAGGCTTTTACCAAGCTCCTTCTCAAACTCTTCCCTGAGCCTCTCAATCGCTCCTGCTGTCCCATATATAATACCAGAATTTATGGCAGAAACAGTCTCCCTTCCGATTGCACCTGAAGGAACCGAAGGCTCTATCTCGGGAAGCTGAGCAGTCCCTGAGGCTAAAAACCTTGCCATCATCTCCACCCCGGGCAGGATCGCCCCACCCATGTAAAGACCACCTTCCTCTACAATGGTAAGGGTTGTGGCTGTCCCGAGGTCAGCCACAACAAGGCCGCACTTAAATTCATTATAGGCTGCAGAGGCTCCAGCAATCCTGTCTGTGCCTGTCTTTTCAGGCTCGGGTATGCTGAATTTAAGACCTGTATCAAGCCCGTGGTGCATTATGATAACCCTGTCTGTAAAAGAAAGGGCAGCCTCTTTTATGAAAGCAGTAAGCTCAGGCACAACAGAAGATATTATAATGCCTCTCAGAGAGTCCTTCAGGCAAATCTCCCTCAGGCTGGAGACACACTCATCTACAAGGGACAGAGAAACAGTCCTCACAGAAAGGCCCCCTTCAGAAAACCTTCCTATCTTTATTGTGGAATTACCTATGTCAACTGCTATAATGGAAGACATCTCCTGCCTTTATTATCTCAATGACTCCGCCGTCTCTTTCTACAAGAAGATAGCCATTTTCATATACAGCTATTGCATTACCTTTAACTTCTCTTCCATCAGGAAGGAGGCATCTGACCCTCCTGCCAATGGTAGAACTCATGGATTGCCATTCAGATATTATATAGCCTTTACCCTGAGCAATAAATTCTTCATAGAGCCTGAAGAACTCCCTGATTATCCCTTCAATCAGGACCTCTCTTAGAAACTCCCTTCCTGTCACCATAAAAAGGCTTATGGCAATATCCTTTATGTCTTCTGGAAGGTCTTCTCTTTTCATATTTACATTTATACCTATGCCAATTATAAAAGAGGCAGTGAGTCCTGTGTTGGAACTAGCGGTGGATGGATGTTCTATGCGGGATTCCACAAGAATACCCCCGAGTTTTTTTTCTTCTAAAAGTATATCATTTGGCCATTTAAGGCCTACAGAAAGACCTGTCACAGAACGAATAGCCTTTGCACAGGCTATACCGGCAAGCATGGGAAGGACAGAAAAATCAGAGAGTTCTCTTTTGGTCCTCTCAGGTCTTACAAGGATACTCATATAAATATTTCTTCCCGGAGGTGAAAACCACTGCCTCCTGAATCTACCCCTTCCTGCTGTCTGGGTATCGGCAACAACAACAGTACCATGGGGATAACCCTTCTTTGCCAGGTTATCAAGATAGGTATTTGTGGAATCAACAGAGTTTAGATGGATAATCTTAAAATCCATTACATTACTTTAACACAAAAACAGAGCAGCAATGCGGTAGAGCAACAGGAAATTTTAGTGCGACAGAGCGACCGTGCGACTGTCGCACTGTAGCACTAAGTTCGCTCTGTTGCTTGAGGTGCCAGTTCATAGGGCCCTACAGCGTGGGGGTTTGAGGTGCCAGATCGTTAGGTCCTACAGCGTGGGGGTAAAGACAAGCTTTACCCCCACGAACCCCCGAAATAGTGTAAGGTTTAATAACCCTTTGACATCGGGGGTTCACGGGGGATTGAGGTGCCTGATCGTTAGGTCCTACAGCGTGGGGGTAAAGACAAGCTTTACCCCCACGAACCCCCGAAATAGTGTAAGGTTTAATAACCCTTTGACATCGGGGGTTCACGGGGGTATTGCTTGCAATACCCCCGTGCTGGAAAACTTGTCGAACAGGCACTGCAATTCCCCCGTGCTGTAAAACCTATAGAATAGGTACTTCACTACCCCCACGAACCCCCGACATATTGGAATGTTTAATAACCGTGCTGGAAAGCTTGTCAAGCGGGCACTTCAAGGCTTTGAGGCATACCCTGCTAATTCTATTAGCAAATTCCAGATTTACAAGGCCTCTTGACAGTGAACGAATGTTCACTTATAATCATATCATGGATAAAATCACCAGGGAAAGGCTTGAGAGATTATCCAGTTTTTACTGGAGGTATCAGAGGATGCCTTCCTATTCT
>JBKBUB010000202.1:0-2953 GCA_046290925.1 Thermodesulfovibrionales bacterium
GAGAGGCACGCCCTTACTCTCTGGGATGGATGCGGGGCAGCCTCCGAATTTATGCAACTGGTGGGTACAATTCTGACAATATATGAAATAGAAGAGTTATGGTGGAGCTGAGCGGGATCGAACCGCCGACCTTCTGAATGCCATTCAGACGCTCTCCCAACTGAGCTACAGCCCCGATTGACTATAAAATAACACAAATGAAGGCAAGGCTTCAACAGGTAAGGTGTAGGGCTGCTATGATTATCTTCCCTGTTTTCTCTTTCTTTAATCTATTGAATAGTTCCACAGCCTTCGATGTCTTCTCTATATAAACAACAATACCTTTGCGATTTATGTAATCGATAGTTTCTTTTGGAACTTCCATAACACCTGAAAATCCTGTACCAACAATCAAGATATCAGGCTTTGCAGCGATTATCTCCACAAGGTCATCGGGTTGGAGGAGATGTCCCTCCTTCCTCCACCAGGATGAATCAACCCTCTCGGGATAGATAATCACATCAGAGGTATAGGAGCGGCCATTTATGGTTATTCTGCCGAAAGAGTAATGATCGATTCTCATAATAATTTTTAGCATATTACAAATGGATTATACAACCATAAATCTCTATCCCAATTTGCCGGTTGAAATGAGAAACATCCTATTAGATATGCAAATGCCTCTCATGGATGGCTTCGAGGTCCTTCGGGTAATAAGAAATAACCAAGATCTGAGGAATATAAAGATAATCGCTGTCACATCCTTTGCAATGGTCGGGAATAAGGAGAGGATCCTTGAGGCTGGCGCTGATGACTATATAGCAAAACCTATAGATACGAGGGAGTTACCGAGAAGGATAATGAGGATACTCAACATAGAGAACCTATAACTTCCCCTTTGTCGAGGGTAGCCCCTTTATGGATGGATCAATAGATACAGCCTCTTTCATCGCCCTACCAAAGGCTTTGAATATGGCCTCGAAGATGTGATGTAGGTCCCTTCCATACTCAACGATTATATGAAGATTAATCATGGCATGATTAGATAGTGCCCTGAAGAAGTCCTCAAAAAGAGATATCTCAAGCCCCCGCAGGGAGCCACGGGGAGGCCTGACCTTGTAAACGAGATAGGGCCTTCCGCTTAAGTCGATTATAACCCTTGCAAGGCTCTCATCCATGGGTATCATTGAACTACCGTATCTCTTTATCCCCTCCTTGTTACCGAGGGCATCTTTAAGGGCATCGCCAAGGGCTATCCCCAGGTCTTCCATAAGATGATGATAATCTATCTCGGTGTCCCCCGTTGCCTTTACATCCAGATCAATCCTTCCATGGAAGGAAAAGAGACTGAGCATGTGATCGAGAAATGGTATAGTTGTTGCGATATTGTATTTGCCCTTTCCATCGAGATTGAGGTTTATAGATATATCCGTCTCCTTTGTCTTCCTCTCAAGTTTTGTCTTTCTCATTAAACCTCCTCCTTTAGAATTTATATATATCTCTTCTATGTCCTACAGAATGAATCACTATTTTATTAGATTCCAGGGAATATATAATTCGCCAGTCTCCGACCCTGAGTTTAAAGAGTCCTGACATATCGCCAGATAACGGTTCAGGAGTTATATCGTCAAAATACCTTGAGAACCATGCAAATTTCTTCAGTATTCTTTTTACTATCATTCCCTCCAAATTATGAAGGTCTGACAATGCATCTTCTGTCCATTCAATCCTGTAAGACAAATTGTTTTAAAACCTCCTCATGAGATATGAGTTTAGACCGTTTTTTTATCCGTTCTCTGAGCATTGTCTTATAATCCTCTCTTAAATGGAGTCCGGCGTCAGGGTCTCCTAAAACCTCAAAAAGTTTCTGTTCTATAAATTGTTCCAGATCATCGATTGTCATATCCTTAACCTCAATCATGTTTTCCCTCCAACGACGTTAAATTTTTAAAACCTTTGCTTTACTGGTATAATTATACATAACTCATGAGGCTTTTTGATATAAAAGAGAGGAGCAGGGATACAGGGGAGTATATACTCGGTCTTAATGACACAGGCAGTCACGCCTGTTATCTCATCTATGGGAAGATGCTTCCCTTTGAAAAAGGACGCCAGCTCAAACCAGGGGAGGGGCATGAGGAGTTATTCATGGCTATTAAGGGAGACTTCTCTGTCTCAGGTGATTTTTCAGGGATAATTAAAGAGGGGCAGGCAATCCATCTAAAGGAAGAGGAGACCTGTTTTATAGAGAATCTTTGTGATTCGGAAGCTATATATGTTATAGCAGGTGGACATTCGAGAGAACACCATTGATGAAAGAGGAACTCACAGATTTTCTTATTATAGGCAGTGGCGTCGCCGGATTAAGGGCGGCCATTGAGCTGGCACCTCATGGCAATGTCCTTATAGTTACAAAGGATATCCCTACAGAAAGCAGTACTGAGTATGCCCAGGGTGGAGTTGCTGTTGCCTTGAGTGATGAGGATGAGGTAGGTATTCATTATGAGGACACCTTGAGGGCAGGTGATGGCCTCTGCAGGGAAGAGGCTGTTAAGGTCCTCGTTGAAGAGGGTCCTGAGAGGATACTCGAGTTAATATCCTGGGGTGCTGAATTCGATAAAGAAGGCACAAAGCTCTCCTTCACAATGGAGGCAGCCCATACAAAGAAGAGAATACTCCATGCCCATGGTGATTCCACAGGGAGAGAACTCGAGAGGGTCCTTCTCAATAAGGTAAGGTCCTTTGATTCGGTCAGGAAGTACCCCTTTGCCTTCACTATTGATCTTATAGTTGCCGATGGCGAATGCCTTGGAGCCCTTGTCTTAAGAGAGGGTGAAAGGGTAGCAATATTTTCGAGGGCCGTTATACTTGCCACAGGCGGTGCTGGTCAGTTATATGAGAGGACAACGAATCCACCTGTCACTACAGGTGATGGTATGGCCATAGCCTTCAGGGCTGGGGCCATGCTGGAGGA
>JBKBUB010000203.1:0-2953 GCA_046290925.1 Thermodesulfovibrionales bacterium
ATCTATATAGCCATATTTACCCTTAAGTTTGATTACAAAAGGCTCATTAGTCTTTAATGTTTCACAAATAGATCCTGATTTCTGTTTTCCACATGAAGCAAGAACCAAAATAATCCATACAGATAAGAGAAAACTTATCAATATTTTACCCTTTTAAAAATGTACCAATAGCATAAGCCACCTTCTTATTTCTTATTTCAAAGAATGACCACATTCACTACAAAATGTAGCATCACTGTGAAGCTTTGCACCGCATTGACTGCAAAACTTAAAACTTGGACTCTGATTGTTAATCTGAGGTAAAGTCATTCCTTTATACCGCATTATTGAATATGCATTTATTCCTGCGACAGCAATAAAGAGAACCAATGTGAGATAGAATCCTATATCGTAATTTAATTGAAGCATTCCCGCGGTCTCTTTCTTAATGTCACTGTCAAGTTTGGATTCAAGCATAAGAAGTAAGACTATTCCTGCACATCCTGAAACAATTGTCCCTATAGTGCCTTTCTTATTTTTCATGAGGCTCAATACCAAGCCAGCAATAGCTGACAGAAAAGTCAGGAGAGCAAATGCCTCACTTTTTACCTTCCTTTTTTGTGCAGGGCCAAACATTGTCGGTTCTTCAATAGTTGTCCCGGTAACCAATTGAATCCCACTAAAACTCATAACCTTTTGTCCCTGACAGGAAACATTAATCCATGGTAGGAAAAAACATATAAGTGCAATCCCAAAGATTGCAGGAGAAAGTTTCTTAGGTATCATTTTGACCCCTCCGTTATCTCTTGGATTTATGTAATGTATTGCCCGTCTCTTCTCCGAAAGGTGACCCTTCGTTTATTATCCCTTTTAATTGGTTGAATTAATATCTCTTTTCCTCACGAAGACTTTCGGCTTGCTTAAGATATTTACTCCACTCTTCAGGGTCTATATGTCTCCATAACTTATCTCCAGTGGCTGTATAAAACTCTGATAAAGCCGATGCAAGGACTTGATCAGTATTGTCTTTTTCTCCCGCCGGGCCACCTGATAATGGAACTCCTACCACGCCCACAGTTTGTTCATATCTTAGGGGTTCTTTATATTTTGCGACAAATTCGTAGGGTTTCCTTGCTTCAGGGGCATCTATGCGTTTTACCCATATCTTTTCACCTGTGATACTTTCACGCAAGACAAGGATTATACCACCGCTTATAATTACCTCGCCTTTCTCAATATAGGGGTTAGCACGGTTTGTAACTGTATAGCTTGTTTTTATATCTATACGGATTTCTGGTGTAAAAGTGTAGATGGCTCGCTTTTTTTCGTCAAAGGTCATCTCGTCCCGACTTTTAAATGTGCCAAGAACACGAATATTCTTCGCCAGAAGTATCTGCTCTAAATCAGCCTGAAAGACTTCTTTGATTCTATCAACATATTCAATCTGTGCTTTATCCATTCTTCTATATATTCCACTGGGTGCAAGTCCTCCAAATCTGTCTCCATAGGATCTTTTTAGCGCTTCTATCTGGTTTTGTATTGACTTTCTTGCCTCCACAGTAGAAGCCTCGTATGTAGGATTTACAAATGCTATCATATATGGGGTCTCTGCCTTTTTCATCTCTCCTGTCGGAACTTTTAAATTAACAGGCGAAAATGGTGCGTAACTTATATCTCTTTTATATTCCACCATAGCAACCCCACAAGCTAAGAGAAGACCTGCAACTGTTGTTAAAATAACAACATACAAAACCACCTGAGAAACTTTTGTTTGGTGAGTAAAAAACATTTTCAAATACCTCCTTCCAATAATAAATTTAAAACGCGTTTCCTCCTTTCAAAACAAAAAAGGCGAGCCGATACATCGGTCCGCCTCCGGTTATTAATTAAATTCTTGTAAAGGTCTAAAAGTGATTGAGTGATAGTTACTAAAATACACCTTCTCACCTTTTGATTATGGGTTTAAGTAAACAAATGCTATAACTTAACGTGAAGAATTTACCATAAAAATAGGGTGTTGTCAAGTTTTTTTGCGTGAGGGATATAAGACCGAATTTGCACTGTTTGAGGCCAGAGGCAGAGTTTGTAAATTCAGAGGAGCAAGCAGATAGGGGGGCAAAAGATTTTGTCTATAAAGCTGAAGGATACCTTCAGGATATTCCGTCCCTGCTTGGAACGAAAAGGTGAGGTGAAAACCTCACCTTTTCAACTATTTTTCTGTAAAATAGGCCGAGTCATGGAGTCTTACTTTACAACCCCACATGTGGTTTTGCAACCTTCTCAAGCTCACGCCTTGCAGCCATATCCATAAGAACGCGCTCTGTTCCGAATCTACCAGGTTCATAAGGTCTGAGTTTAAGGGCAGTTCTCGCCTTATCAATATACTCAAGTGCAAGAGAAAGCATCCTCTCAGGGTCTGGCTCAAAGTGTAAGGCTCCCTTAAATCTCTCCCACATCACCTCTGTAAGTATTCTCTGGACCTCCCTACTTGCCTTAACAGGAGATTCGCCACCCATTATAACAGGTGTTCCTGAGGCTGCGACATAGGCACCTATTGCTATGGCCTTTTCAGCCATCCACTCAGGCGCTATACCAACAGCAGGCATCCCGCCTATCTCATCAGAAAGCCCGCCTTCCTCAGCCATGGCACTGACAATCGTTAAAATCCTCGAGTTGTCAATACAGGCACCGAGGTGTAGCACAGGAGGAATACCTATGGCTTCACAGACCTCTCTTAATCCAGGCCCTGCATTCTCAAGAGCCATCTCAGGTGTTAGATAGCCTGATGTACCACAGGCATGGGAGCCACACCCTGTAGTAACAACAAGGACGTCATTTTTTATAAATTCCGTGGCGAGGAATTTGTGTACACCTGTTGCAGCTACCCTCGGATTATCACATCCCACGATACCAACAACGCCTCTGATCCTTCCTGCCATTATGGCATCATTTAATGGCCTGAAGGAGGCCCTCC
>JBKBUB010000204.1:0-2949 GCA_046290925.1 Thermodesulfovibrionales bacterium
GAATACAGTCTCTGTAATAGATGTTTCTGCCTTTTTGAAGTTAGGAACAATGTCCTTTAAAAGAGACAGCATGCCTTCCGGTGAATATCTAATCGCGAGATCCTCGAAAACCTTGATATACTCATCGAGAACAATTTTCTCTGGTATCTCAGGGATTGCAATAAAGAGTTTTTTATGGGCTGTAGGAATTATCCTTTCAGAATTATCAAAGAGTTCTTCATATAATTTTTCTCCGGGCCTTAGGCCTGTAAATTTAATTTTTATCTCTTTGTGGGGGATAAATCCTGAGAGTCTTATAAAATTCTCTGCTAAATCGACAATCTTTAGAGGTTCTCCCATATCTAAGACAAAGAGTTCTCCACCATTGCCTATGGCAGCTGCGATTAGCACAAGTTGAACTGCCTCAGGTATGAGCATAAAGAATCTTTTTATTTCAGGGTGGGTTACTGTAAGGGGTCCTCCTTTCTTCAACTGTTCCTGAAAGATTGGTAGGACGCTTCCATTAGTCCCGAGAACATTTCCGAACCTAACAACAGAGAATTTGGTTTGGCAGAGAGAATTTGTGCTTATAGTCAGATATTCTGCAATCCTTTTTGTGGCACCCATTATGCTTGTTGGATTAACAGCCTTATCAGTAGAGATAAGAACGAAATGATCAGCGCAATATCTGCGAGAAGCCTCGATAACATTCCTCGTTCCAAGGATATTATTCTTTACTGCCTCAACAGGATTATTTTCCATTAGAGGTACATGTTTGTAAGCTGCAGCATGGAAGATAATTTCTGGTCTGTAACGTGAAAATATATTGTCTATAAACCTTTTATCCTGTATATCACCTATATGAGTTGTTATTTTTGAATCGTACCCCTCGTTTTTTAATTCAAGGTCTATCTCAAAAAGGCTATTTTCATATCTATCAATCAATATGAGATTTGATGGGTCATAGTTGATTATTTGCCGACAGAGTTCAGAGCCGATTGACCCTCCGGCTCCAGTAACCATAACTGCTTTTCCTTTAATAAAGCTTTTAACAGACTCGATATCTGTCTTGACAGGTTCTCTTTGAAGTAGGTCGACGAGTGAAACGGGTTTTATTTGAGAGAGAACGAATCTGCTGCTCAGAAATGAAACGAGTTTTTCTTCCGTAATATAGCCGAGCTTAATGAGATTCTCTCCTATTTTCCCGCCTTCAATTCTTTGTAATTCGAGAGCTCTATCTATCTGTTGCTCTGTTAAAAGTCTTGCCACTATAAGAGCCTGACCAAGTTTTTTTCCTACAGAGATGTTACCATTTAGAATATCATCAATTCTGGGAACCTTTTTGATAGGAATATTATAGGGTTTTGATAGCTCGTAAACCATTTTTATCAATTCCTGTGATTCACCACTTTCCGTGATAAGGATCTCGTCAGGTTGATGTTTCGTTATTATGGAAGGCAGTTTATCGATTGTACCGAGGATGGGGATACCATGAATGGTGAGACCTTTCTTGTATTTGTCGTCATCAATAAATCCAATTGGTTCGTACGGAAAGGAATTATTCTTCATCTCCCTTACTATCATCTCACCTGTATCTCCCGCCCCCACAATTAGGATTCTTCTTAAAAATTGCTCTGAAAACATGTATTCCCTGAAGACTCTAATGAAGAATCTGCTACCTCCTGATATCAGGATGAACAATAGCCAGTCGAGGATGTAAATTGATCGGGGATAATTTAAGTCGCCGATTATATATTGAATAGTTACAAGGAAAAATAGGCTTCCAAATGTTGCAGAGTTCATTATCTTTACGAGGTCGCTTATACTTGCATATCTCCAAAGTCCTTTATAAAGCCCAAAGCTGATAAAAAAGAAAAGCCTGATACCGAGAAGCAATGGCAAATATTTCAAAAATATATTCAGGTAAAAAGAAGAAAGTATAGACTCGAACCTTATTATGAAGGCGAGATAGTTGGAGGCAGAGGCCTGAATCAAAAATATCAATGTAATAATGATTCTTCTGTATTTGAATAATAGGTTTTTAATTGCCTGATAGATCTTTGTTGCTCTGGTATTCATAGGATTTTTCTGAATTTCTTATTTTGAATATTGTTTCAAGGATAATCGTAATATCCCTCATCATGGTATGGTTATTAACATATTCCAGGGAGAGATTGATCTTCTCAGGTAGTATCCTCTTAATATAAGCCTCTTCATAGTCAGGCGATTGTGAAAGGATCGCCTCCTCGTTTGAGTATCTTAGAGAGGCAGGATCTGTGAGCCCAGGACGTATTGTCAGTATCTTTCTATAGTCAGAGTCAAAGAGATCGACATATTTTTTTACCTCTGGCCTTGGACCTACAAGGCTCATGTCACCTTTGAGGACGTTGAATAACTGTGGGAGTTCGTCTATCTTGTATCTCCTGAGGTATTTACCGACCCTTGTTATTCTTAGATCATTGGCAGTAGTTATTAAAGGACCGTTATTAGTTTGGATCATTGTTCTGAACTTAAATATCCTGAAGGGTTTAAAGTCTTTCCCTATCCTTTCCTGGGAAAAGAATACAGGCCCTTTTGAGTCAACCTTTATCAGGATGCTCACTACTATGAAAAACGGGATGAGGAGAATAAGACCAAGGAGGGATGCTATTATATCAAAGGACCTCTTTAGCATTTATCGCCTGTATTGCCTTACTACATCTTCCACTGAATTAATCACTCTATCTATGTCTCCTTCTGTCATTGATGGGTATATTGGAAGGGATATTATCCTTTCGAAAGATTTATCTGACACAGGGAATTCTCCTGATTTGTACTGAAAATTCTTCTTATAATAAGGATGTCTATGAAGTGGTATGAAGTGAACAGATGTCCCTATACCTCTCTTTTTCAGTTCATCTATAAACTGGTTTCTGTCTATCTTAAGCGTCTCTACATTGAGTCTTATAACGTAGAGATGCCATGCGCTTT
>JBKBUB010000205.1:0-2904 GCA_046290925.1 Thermodesulfovibrionales bacterium
AAATAAGCCTGTTAAAGATGATGTCTTTGAATTGAGCAAAATCTTTGATTTAATGAACATAAATACCTTCCTTTTTTCAAAACCTGCCGAACCCTACTGGAGTATCATAAAAGAGATTTTGAGAAGAGATACAGAGGCAACAAAGATAATACCCCAGGATTCTGAGACGAGGACATTCTTTCATGACATACCAGTTATTGATGATTTCTCTCCCCTTGCCATTTCAAATGCATTGTCAAAAAGAAAGTCTGCCATTATAAGAAACATGGGTATAGTGACTTATGGCACTGTAAGCCCTGAGCAGGCCTTTGTCTCCTTCAGCTCAACCTGTTTCTCCACCTTTGTCAAGTATTTTTACGATAGCCTCTTATACTTTGAAGATTGTTACTTAAAGGGCTTGCCACCTGACCCAAAAGAACTTCTGAATTTTAAAAAGATTATTATCCTCCTTCAGCCTTCAGCCTTCAGCCATATGCCTTTAATCACCTTCCGACCCGAGACAGAGGACGATGTCATCATGATGCTTTCAGAGGCTGGAAGGGCCGTTGTCAATGCTCATCTCGTTGATTCTTACTTTGGAAACATATCCTATGTTTATAAGGATAATATCTATATCAGTCAGACGGGAAGTTCAATGGATGAGCTGGAAGGTTGTATTGATGTTGTGCCCCTTAATGGTTCTTCCTCAAGGGGGATCACCGCATCGTCAGAACTATCGGCTCATAAAAATATATTCTATGCCACAGGAGACAATGCCATACTCCATGGTCATCCGAGATTCTCTGTCATAATGTCAATGTATTGTGAGATCAAGGAGTGTCCTCATTTCAGGGATATAGATTATTGTTACAGAAAGTGCAAAAATCGTAGATATGTAGCTGGTGTTCCTGTTGTATCAGGCGAGATAGGCACAGGGCCAACTGGACTTGTAAACACAGTCCCAGAGGCTATGAAGGAGGGCAAGGGGGTCATCGTATTCGGCCACGGAGTCTTTACTTCGGGGAAGGACAACTTCCAGAAACCCTTCAATATGTTATCAGATATAGAGGAAAGGTGCAAAATTGCTTATTTTGAGACCATTGAAAAATTTGGGGTTATCGTCTAATGTATTAAGGAAGCCATGAGGATACAGGATATTATAAAAAAGAAGCGAGACGGATATTCACTTCATGAAGAAGAAATAGACTTCTTTATTAAGGGTTACATATCAGGTCAGATACCTGACTATCATGCCTCTGCCCTCCTCATGGCCATATTCATAAGGGGTTTGACTGAGGAGGAAACAGTCAATCTCACGAAATCTATGATACATTCTGGTTCTGTCATTGACCTTTCTGATATAGAAGGGGTAAAGATAGATAAACACTCTACAGGCGGCGTCGGTGATAAGACAAGCATAATCATCGCACCATTAATGGCAGCAGCAGGCCTCAAGATCCCTATGATATCAGGAAGATCCCTTGGGCATACAGGGGGGACACTGGATAAACTCGAGTCAATCCCTAACTTTAAGACAGATCTTTCCATACAGGAATTTAAGGAGAACATCAGGAAGATAGGTGTTTCTATGATAGGGCAAACACCTGAGATAGCCCCTGCTGACAGGAAACTCTATGCCCTGAGGGATGTGACAGCAACGGTTGAATCAATCCCCCTTATTGCATCGAGCATAATGTCGAAAAAGCTCGCAGAGGGAATTCAAGGGCTTGTTCTCGATGTCAAGGTCGGCTCTGGCGCATTTATGAAGAATATAGAGGATGCCAGAAGGCTTGCCAGGACAATGATAAAGATTGGCAATTCCATGGGTGTTAAGACAATAGCCCTCTTAACTGATATGTCTCAACCCCTCGGCAATACTGTGGGCAACAGCCTGGAGATAAAGGAATCCATATCAGCACTGAGGGGCAAAGGGCATGAAGACCTTATAGAGGTTACCCTTTCACTTGGTGCATGGATGATTCAGATAGCAAAGACTGTTTCTGATTTTGAATTTGAAGGAAGCAGCATCGATGACTATAAAAAGGGACTTCAGAGGCTTATTGACTCAGGTGCAGCCTTTAAGAGGTTTGTTGAACTAATAGACCACCAATACGGAGACCCTGAGATTGCCTTTAAACCAGGGCTCCTTCCCTCAGCAAAGGTCATGAAACAGATAAGGGCTGAAGGAGAAGGTTACATAGAGAGGATGGATGCTGAAAAGGTAGGCATTGCATCGATGCTCCTTGGAGCTGGAAGACAGAAGATCGATGATGTTATTGATCATTCAGCAGGGATCATCCTTAATAAAAAGATAGGGGATTATGTAAAACCTAATGACCAGATAGCGATGCTTTACTGTAATGATGATTCTCTCCTCAAAGATGCAGAAGAGGTCTTCAGGTCAGGAATCGAGATAGGAACAGAAAAGATACAAAGAAAAGAAATAGTGTTAGAGGTTATCGAATGACCATAAGGGAACAGATTGAGGATATAGAGCGAAAGACGCTTCATCGAAGAGCAGCACTGAGTTCAAGGAGTAAAGGAAGGGTAAGGCCTGAGAAGGAAGGGGAGATAAGGACCTGCTTTCAACGAGACAGGGACAGGATAATACACTCAAAGGCCTTCAGAAGACTGAAGCATAAGACCCAGGTCTTTTTAGCCCCTAAGGGTGATCATTACAGGACCCGGTTGACCCATGTCCTCGAGGTCTCACAGATTGCCAGGACAATAGCGAGGGCATTGAGGCTCAATGAAGACCTCACAGAGGCGATAGCCCTCGGTCATGACCTTGGCCACACACCTTTTGGACATGCTGGAGAATCGACACTCAGGGAGATACATCCAGGAGGCTTTGATCATTATAAACAGAGTCTCAGGGTTGTTGATTTTCTTGAGAAAAATGGTCAGGGACTTAATCTTACTCAT
>JBKBUB010000206.1:0-2865 GCA_046290925.1 Thermodesulfovibrionales bacterium
TCAGGAAACTCCTTGTGAAGGACCTTGAGGAAAGGTTCCCTACAAAGGCAACAAAATTCCCTTTATTAGGGTAGAATAACCTGAAGATTGACAGGGGGTAAATCTGTGAGCCCTTTTCGTCAGAATAATAACCAAGCATTTCCAGTGACACCATTCCTTCTATACTAACCCCTTTCTCTTTGAGATCTTTAGCATAAACAAAGCTCCCCATCCTGCTTGTCATAAAGGCAGGTGGTTCCTCAAGACTGAAGGCCACGAATATGATGTCCCTATCTGGTCGAGAACATGCACAGAGCCTTGCGATCTCAATTAAGACCGCAACAGCGCTTGCATTGTCATCAGCCCCTGGCGTTCCAACCACTGTATCATAATGTGCTCCTATAATGAGAGGTCTTTTAGTGCTACTCTCCCCTTTTATTTCTGCTATCAAATTGAGATATGTCCCGCCTCTGAAATCAAAGGGTTGCCTTACAACATTGTAGCCTGTAGAGACCAGCCTGCTCTCAATATACGAGGCCGTCTCATTCAATTTATCAATATCGAGATAACTCCTTTGGCCAATATCCTCGGAAAGGTATCTAACAGTATCTACGAGATTAGCTCTTATGACAGACATCGTGTAATTTTATAATATTCCCCTTCAATGTTTTAACACGAAATTGCATTTGGGTTAATCCTTATCAAACCAGGTCCTCCCTTTTCTCCTTCAATTGAGTATCTGAAGTCTATAAACCTCCCTATAACCCAGAGGTTTGTGAGGAGATGTTCTGTTATGGAAGATGTTGTTATGACTGACTCTTCTTTACAAAGGGCGAGGTAGAGGACTAACTGATCAGGAAGATAAGGGTCAAGGGCTGCATCCGATTTTAGATATCTAATGACCTCCTCTGCTACCTCTTCCCCAACCACTTCGGCCCTTTTCCCCTTTGCACCGAGAGAGGTAAAACCGGCAATAGCGCCTTCAGAGATAACCTTTAGAAAGAGGAATGTCCCCTGTCCTATAGAAGGCGCTGTAAATAAATCGATATTTAGGGCTCGACTGTATATGGATCTAATTCTTCCCATGAGGGCATCTCTCTGTCTTTCGGCAATACTCAATGGAAGGTTTGCAACGCAGGAACACCCATTAATCTCTTTAATTTTCCCCCTATCCGTAACCCTGAGAGGATTTATCTTGCTGCAAGGAAAGGTCTCTGCCCTGATGACACCACCACCCTTAGGATAAAAACCGTAGTTTTCAATATCAACTCTTACCGTGATACCCATCTTTTCGAGCATCGGGATAAAGACCTCCGAGACATAGTTAAAAGAGGGGCTGAAGGGGACATGGGTGCCACCCCTGATCCTTAAAGATGAGGTTTTAGTGGAGAATATGAGAGAAGGAAGGATAGTCTGTAATACGAGACAGGCTGACCCTGCTGTTCCTATATCAAAGGAAAAGGTGCCACCTTTAAACCCGCGAGGTTTGAAGACGAGGTCCATTGAGCCATACTCAGCACCTGTAACCTCCGCCCCCGAAATCTCTCCCGCAGCCTTCACAGAGACTATATGCTGCGGCATTAGCCCTGGCTTTTTGCGTCCCTTCCTTATATTAAAGACCCTGAATGGTTTATTAAGAAGGCACGAAAGGCTCAGGGCGGTTCTGAGTATCTGACCACCGCCCTCGCCGTAGTTGCCATCTATCTCAATCAATTCCATAATAACTGCATCTATACAAATCCTTCCCCGAGGGATCACCAGTTAGTATCTCTGCCCTGTACCTACAGCCTCCGCGACAGACCTCGATATACTCACAATCGCACTTCAAGTCGATTACCCTTACAGGCTTTATCTTCTGCCAGCATTCACGGAGGCCATCCCTTATGAGGCCAACCTTTCTATCGCTGTAAAATGTGCATTTAGATATTTCACCCTTTGCTGTTACCGCCATTAAATGAAGACCGCATGCAAAGTCTGATGAAGCGGAATGAAGGTCTTCTCCAAATCCGTATCTAAGGTATTTCCCGCCTTCTTCTGGTGATAGGATGAGTTCTTTATTAGATCTTAATCTCCCTTGATTACAGGGGACATCTACTGTCCATGTCTTTATATCCATATCCATAAGCATTTTCTCGAGTTTATCGAGGTCGCCGAGATTTTTAGGATGAATAATCGTTGCCACAGAGACATCCAGCCCTGCCTCTTTTATTAGTCTTATTGAATCCATTGCCTTTCTAAATGTTCCTTTCCCGCGTATTGAATCGTGAGAATCTTCAAGTCCATCGATGCTTATCTGTACCTCCTCGAAATTAAGTTCTTCAATGATTGCCTTATTAAGCAAAAGCCCGTTGCTAAGCAACACCTTTCTAACAGAGAATCTCGGAAGGATATTGTTTAATTCCTTAAATCTTGTGTATAGAAGGGGTTCTCCTCCTGTTATAATGACCCTTAGGCCTTGCATCTCTTCAAACTCCTTGAGTATTGCTGTTATTTCATCGATGGATAACTCAGCGGGGTCTTTATCGTCTATATAACAGTGTTTACAGAGGAGATTGCACCTGTTTGTAATCTGTAATTCCAGGTATCTAAGTGAAGGCACAGGAGACCTTAATATTGGTGGATGTTCGGTTTTCCTGGGTCTTTCCGAAAGGATCCCTTCATTAAGGCAGTATTTAAGAAAGGATAAATCGGAGCAGGCCTCTGTGCCATCTATACAGTCCATTATGAATTCAAAGGACTCACGATCGAGTTCATAGAGTTCATCCCTTTGAATATTGTATAAAGAAGGGCTTTCAAGCCATTTCAGAACAATATTTTCTGATAAGTAATAGACCATAATTTATAGAATAACATACCCTCAAAAACCCTAAAACAGATTTGGAAATC
>JBKBUB010000207.1:0-2848 GCA_046290925.1 Thermodesulfovibrionales bacterium
CAGTGGGAAATTAAGGGTGCCTTGAAGATACTCTATGCCACTGATGGTTCTGATTATTCTAAAAAGACAGGTAATATCCTGACATCCATACCATTTCCTGAAGATACAGAGGTTACGATACTCAATGTAAATCCTGCAACCCATATAAGCATACCTGATAGGTTTCTCGTTGAAGTCGGTGACAGGGTAAAAGAGTCTGTTGCAAGGATAAGGGAGGCAGAGGCAACCCGGTCAGATCTGATCATTAAGGAGGCAAGGGAAATCCTTGGAAAAAGGTTCAAAAAGGCAGATGTCTCATTAAGGTTCGGAGACCCCTCAATAGAGATACTGAATGAGGCATCATCTCTCAGGGCTGATATAATCGCCATGGGAAGTAGTGGGTTAAGAGGGATCAAGGGGATGCTCGGAAGCGTCTCGAGATATGTTTTAGGACACTCTGAATGTTCTGTGTTGATAGGTAAGATATGAAGATTTGAGTCTCACTGTTGTCCCAAACAATCTGTTTATAGCATATCATAGATTATTTTGGACAGGTACGTTTGATGAGATGATATTTCAAAAATTGATTTTTTCTTCTTCTAAATCAATCTCAGAGGCGATAAGTTCAAAGTCATTATCAAGGTGTAGAATACAGGCCTTTTTATAAGATGCAGAGGCTATAAGGAGGTCTGTAGTGGATACTATCTTTCCTTTTCTATCCAGGGTAAAGCCCCACTTTGCCGCCCTTTCAATAACTGCATCATCTAATGAGATTTGTGGAAGCGACAAAAGGGCATCCCTGAGAGAGTTAAATTGTTCCATGTTTTTTGCTCCCCTTAGAACCTCTGTCACGATAATACCGCAGCAAATCGCCTCTTCTTTCTGAAGGATTTCTCTAACCCTTTCCTTGACCCTCTTAGACCCCTTTGGTCGAAAATACTCAGTCCACGCGGAGCTATCTATAAGGAACATCCCTTTTCCTTCTTTCCAAAAGCTCTTTGACACTAAAAGAAAGCTCTACCTTTCCTTCCAGTTCAAGAAGTTTTTTATACTTTCTTCTTTTAACAAACTCTTCAAGCGCCATTTTTACGGCCTCTTTTTTTGTCTTCGTGCCTGAAAGGGTTTTCACCTCTTTTAATAAATCTTCATCTATAACCAGGGTGGTTCTCATAGATGCCTCCAAAATACATATTTTTAATGCATCATATCAAATGCTTATTTTTGATGTCAAATATTTACTAACTCATGCCCTGTTTTTACTTGACAATATCAATGTCTTCTGATACCTTCTAATTAACCCAAACGTTGCAGAAATTAGCCTGATATTGGGTAATAGGTGAAGTGGTTAGGCTGAAGGCTATCGTCTATCGCCTTAAGCCTTAAGCCCATTCACCCATTTATTTGAGGCATGCCAGCCTCCAAATTTATGCAACTGGTGGGAAAAGATGTTTAAACCTTGAGGGATTTTCCCTCAGAACTGGAGAAATCCCGAAATTTAAGGAGGCGCCAATGAACATCGTTGAAAGGGCAAAGGGTATTATCTTAAAACCAACCGAGACATGGAGGGAGATCAAGGAAGAGCAGATCACCATAGGCGAACTATATAAATCCTATGCGGTTGTACTTGCCGCAATCCCAGCTATAGCACAGTTTATAGGGAGCGGACTGATAGGCTATTCCTTTATGGGTACCCATATTAGAATGGGCCTTGGCAGTGCGCTCGGTTCAGCCATAGTCTCTTATGTGATGTCACTCGTTAGTCTATACATAGTTGCCCTCATTGCTGATTCCTTAGCACCGAGCTTTGGCTCATCAAGAAACATCACTAACGCCTTTAAGGCTGTCTGTTATTCGATAACACCAACCTGGGTAGCGGGAGTACTTTATATATTCCCGCCCCTTTCTGTCCTGGTCATCATCGCAGGTCTTTATGGAATCTATCTTTTTTACCTGGGACTTCCCCTCCTGATGGAGACACCAAAGGAAAAGGCATTGGGCTATGTAATAGTTGTTATAGTGATAACAATTGTCATATATGTAGCAATCGGATTTATCACTGGAATGGTCTTCATGTCAGGGCCAATGGGAAGAGGGATGATGACAGGATAATTTATGATTATCAATCCCACGAGAACGAACTTACTTTTCTTCAAAGAGAAGGCCACTGCCGTAAAAAACAGTATCAGCATCCTCAGGTCAAGAAGAAAGGCATTAATAAGGGAGTTCCTCGATACAGGCCTCGTATTCATCAGATCGAGGGAGGAGATAAGGAATATCTATAAACAGGCTATCTCTGAACTAAGGGTTGCTATAAACAGGGAAGGAAAAAACTTTATCGAGGCCCTTATATTGTCAACTGAAGAAAGGATAAGTGTAGATATAGTAGAAAGGATGCTGTGGGGCCTTAAATACAGGGACATTGTGTATTACGAAGACCCTGTCAGAAGGCCTGATGAGCGGGGTTATGACTTCGTCTCAACAACGACTCATCTCGAAGAGGGCATATACCACTATGAGCGCACAGTAGAGGCAATGTTGAATCTGGCGCGATATGAGAGTAAATTCAAGAGGCTCTCCTCCGAGATAATAAGTACAACGAGAAAGATAAGGGTCCTCGAGGAGAGGATACTGCCCGAACTTATGGATAAGATAAAGGTAATCTCAGAATACCTTAGCGAGAGGGAAAGGGAGTCTTATTACAGGTTGAAGTTGTTTAAGGAGAAAAGGGTATTCGGAAGGTTCAAAGAAAGGGCATAGAGATTCCATATCCAACAGCATAGTTTATCCCACCAGTTGCATAAATTAGGAGGCTGCCCCGCACCCATCCCAGAGAGTAAGGGCGTGCCTCTCCTCCTTGCGTTCTGTCTGG
>JBKBUB010000208.1:0-2848 GCA_046290925.1 Thermodesulfovibrionales bacterium
GAGTCCCATTGAACATCCCTCTTTTACCTTTGCTATTGAGGGTATATCCAGGGCCTGCTCCCATCAACTTGTAAGGCATAGGCTAGCCTCTTATTCCCAGCAGTCCCAGAGGTATGTATCAGAAAGGTCAGATACCAGTGGTCAGAGGTCAGAGATTAAGGATACCTTTGATTATGTAATACCACCATCTATTAAAGAAGACCCTCAGGCAAGAGGGTTATTTGAGAGATTCATGGTCGAGGCACAAAAGACCTATGACCTCTTGGTTGAGAGACTGGCTGAAAGGGGGATTAAGGGAGAGGCGGCGAATCAGGATGCAAGGTTTGTCCTACCTAATGCAGCAGAGACAAAGATAATCGTCACAATGAATGCCAGGGAGTTACTCCATTTCTTCAGGCAGAGGTGCTGCTACAGGGCTCAATGGGAGATAAGGGCGATGGCGAGGCAAATGTTGTTTCTGGTTAAAGAAGTGGCTCCTACTATATTTAGAAAAGCAGGTCCGCCGTGTGTGTCAGCACGTTGCCCCGAAGGAACGATGTATTGTGGAAAGGCTAAAGAAATTAAGAAAATTTATGGAAGCTTTGGCGGTAAACCAATGAACTTTCAAAAAAGAGAACGCAGTTCTAATAAACAAAAGAGACTATTCCAAGAATAACTATTGTAGGTTGCTCCTGGTGAACTTGCAAGCATGGTGAGCTTGTCGAACCATGCGAAGGGAACAAACTTGCTGAACTCTCGAGATCAAGGAATAAAGGGAATGAGGGCATCCTTCGACAAGCTCAGATGCCTAAAGGCTTCTGAATATTTAATTATCAGACAGGGAGGAAGGTAAATATTCAGAAATTTCTTCTACCTTGACCTTCTCAGCCTTTTTTGTTCTTCTGTCCTTAATTTCTATAAACCCCTCTTTAAGATTCTTTTCACCTATCACTATATGCGTCGGGATGCCTATTAAATCAGCATCCTTGAATTTCACCCCAGCCCTCTCGTCCCTGTCATCGATAAGTACCTCTATCCCTTTTCCTTTTAGGGATGTATATAAATGCTCTGCTACCTCAACGGTCCTGCTGTCCTTCATATTTAGGGGTAATATCTCAATATCAAAGGGTGCTATACTTCGAGGCCATATGATGCCATCACTGTCATGATTCTGCTCAATGGCTGCTGCAGCTATCCTTGCCGGGCCTATGCCATAGCTTCCCATTATCAAAGGCCTTTCTGCACCATTACTATCGAGGAAAAAGGCCTTTAAAGGGATCGAGTATTTTGTGCCGAGCTTGAAGATATTGCCGATCTCTATGCAGCGATCTATCCTTATCGTTGAGCCACACTTAAAACATTTATCACCCTCTTTTGCTACATGTATATCGTGCCACCTTGCATCAAAATGAATCCCTGGCCTTATGCCCTTAGCATGAAAGTCTTCTCTGTTTGCACCGCTTATATAGACGCCATCTTTTATATTCAGGTCTGCGATGATCTCTATCTCATGTCCCATGGGGCCGATAAAACCTGCCTCAACCCCAAGAATCTTCTTTACTTCTTCTCTCTCTGCTGTCCTGAAGGGGCCAATGAGTTTCTGCATCTTCTTTTCATGCAGTTCCTGATCTCCTCTGAGGAGTGCCAGGACAGGCCCTTTTGTGGCCATGAGGAGGAGACTCTTTATAAAATAGCTTGGAGAGACCCCTAAGAATTCTGAGACCTCCTGAACGGTCCTCTTCCCAGGTGTGTGCACCTCTTCGTAGAGCCAGTCTTCAGAGGTTATTTCAGGTGATACTGTAACAGCTAATTCTACATTTGCGGCATAGCCACAGCCATCGCATAGAACTACCTCGTCCTCTCCAGCAGGGCTCGGAGCCATGAATTCATGGGCCATTGCGCCGCCCATCATTCCTGGGTCTGACTCGACCTGGTAAAATTTAAGGCCGCATCGATTAAATATCCTGTGATAAGCCTCTGCATGAAGCCTATAGCTCCTCTCGAGACCTTCCTCGTCGGCATCAAAACTGTAACTGTCCTTCATTATAAACTCCCTTGTTCTCAGTACTCCACTCTTTGGTCTCGCCTCATCCCTCAACTTTGTCTGTATCTGATACCATATCTGTGGCAAATCTCTGTAAGAGCGTATCTCCTTTGATGCAAGCCATGTCATTATCTCCTCATGGGTCATGCCCAGACACATATCCCTGCCTGTCCTGTCCTTAAGCCTGAACATCTCCTCACCTATAGCATCCCATCGACCTGTCTGTTGCCATATCTCAGCAGGATGAAGTACTGGCATTGATATCTCTTGGGCACCTATGGCTTCCATCTCCTCCTTGAGTATCTTGTTTATCCTGTTAAGCACCCTCCAGCCGAGGGGAAGGAATATATACAATCCTGCTGCAAGTTGCCTCACATAACCCGCCCTTAGCATGAGTCTATGACTCACTGACTCGATATCTGATGGCACTTCCCTCAAAGTCGGTATAAACATCTTAGAGAAACGCATAAAAACCTCCAATGTGTAAAATACAGGACAGATTAATAATAACATAAACCCGATAATGCGTTGTTCAGGAAAGACAGGCGGTAGGGTAGTTTTTTTGGTGGAGGCGGCGGGAATCGAACCCGCGTCCGAAAGTACTACCCTCAGGCCTCTACATGTTTATCCTGTCTTTTAAGTCTCGGATGATAAAACACCGACAGACAGGTTTTTTATCATCCCATCCCCTTTTAATCTTGCCCCAGATTCAGGGGAGAAATCTGAAGCCAGCCTGCTTACCGTCGTCCTTCCTGAAACACAGGCGATCTCAAGAGGACGTGCTGCTTTAATTAAGCAGCGAGTGCCAGTTCGTTATTGGCGTTT
>JBKBUB010000209.1:0-2819 GCA_046290925.1 Thermodesulfovibrionales bacterium
AAGGATAGTATGATCAAGAGGAAGAAGACAAGGATAATAGATGTAGGAGGTATTAAGATTGGTGGAGGTAATCCTGTTGTTGTTCAGTCCATGACGAAGACTGACACCAAGGACATAGGGGCCACGGTAAGGCAGATTAAGAAACTTTCGTCAGAAGGCTGTGAGATTGTAAGGATCGCTGTCCCTGATATGGAGGCAGCAGAGGCTATTGGAGAGATCAAAACCCGAGTCTCAAATATCAAATTACAGATTCCTATCATTGCAGACATCCATTTTGACTGGCGTCTTGCTCTTAGGGCTATTAAGAATGGAGTTGATGGTTTAAGAATAAACCCTGGCAATATTGGTGCAAGGTGGAAGGTTGCTGAGGTTGTCTCTGCCTGTAAGGACAAAGGTATACCGATACGAATTGGTGTTAATGCAGGTTCTCTATCGAAAAAAATACTCAGTAAATATCATCATCCTTTGCCCGAGGCACTCGTCGAGAGCGCAGAGGAGCATATCGATATACTGGAGGGAATGAATTTCAGGGATATAAAGGTATCATTGAAGGCCTCTAATGTTATGACGACTGTTGAGGCTTATAGACTTTTCTCGAAGAGACACAGGTATCCCCTTCATGTAGGTATATCTGAGGCAGGACCATTCTTTACAGGAGTGATCAAGAGTTCCATCGGTATAGGACTCTTACTCGAGGAAGGAATAGGTGACACGATCAGGGTATCTCTATCTACCGACCCCGTTGAAGAGGTAAGAGTGGCCTATGAGATACTCAAGTCATTAGGAATGAGACAAAAAGGCGTTAATCTTATATCATGTCCGACCTGTGGAAGATGTGGTATTGACATAAGAGGATTAGCTGAAAGGGCAGAGGAGAGACTTAAAGAGATTGATAAACCTATGACTGTTGCTATAATGGGTTGTGCTGTTAATGGCCCTGGCGAGGCAAGAGAGGCTGACATAGGGATAGCTGGTGGAAAGGGCTTCGGAATCCTCTTCAAGAAAGGAAAGGTTATAAAGAAGGTAAGAGAAGAGGATATGCTTGAGACCCTTATGTCAGCGGTTCGAGACGAGGCAAGCTAATAGGTGGAGGTATAAATGGAGATTGTAAGAATCCCAAAGGTTATGCAAGAGACATCGAAGGGGCACATACTTCATGGAAGGTCTATCGGTTTTGTTCCAACGATGGGAGCCTTACACGAGGGACATCTGAGCCTTGTGAGGGTCTCAAGACAGGAAAATGATATAACCGTGGTCAGCATATTTGTGAACCCCATGCAGTTCGGTCCTTCCGAAGATTACAACCAATACCCGAGGGATTTCGAAGGAGATATGGAAAAACTCAGGAGGGAGGGAGTGGACATCCTTTTTCTTCCTGATAAAGACCACATGTATCCTGAGGGATTCTCAACTAATATTGAGGTCTCGAATCTTTCTCATAAGCTCTGCGGAGCCTTCAGACCAGGACATTTCAGGGGTGTGGCAACGGTGGTCACAAAACTCTTTAATATCGTTATTCCAACGAGGGCCTACTTTGGGCAAAAGGACTACCAGCAAAGCCTGATAATAAAAAGGCTTGTGCGAGATTTAGATATGAACATAGATATTGTCATCTGCCCAACTGTAAGGGAAGAGGATGGGCTTGCAATGAGTTCGAGAAATCTTTATCTCAGCGAAAAAGAGAGAACCGCTGCAACCGTTCTGTACAGGGCGCTCCAGGCAGGATATGGGGCAATAAAAGCCGGCGTAACTAAAAAAGAGGAGATAACAAAAATTATGAGAGATATAGTCGAGAGCGAACCTCTCGTCTCAGAGATCCAATACCTCTCTGTTTATGATCCTGACGACTTAGAGGAACTCGAGGTGATTAACAAGAGGGCATTGCTCGCTGGTGCAATCAAGATCGGAAAGACGAGATTAATAGACAATATTGTTAATCCCTAACTTTGCCTGAATACGTAATAGGACTTATAATTTTTATGCCAATCCCCTATTAGATTCTTGGTTTCCTTTTTCAGTGCCGTTATGGTATTATTTGACAGAGGTAATTAAATAATGGCAACATCAGCCCTTGAGAATCTACCAAAGGAAGAGCTTGAAAAGATAGTAAGAACTATCCTCGAGACTTACTTTAAAGGTGCAATAGAGGAGTTTGTTCGAAAAAACGAAGAAAGGGCAAAAGAGCTTTCTCTAATTGAAAGAATAATAAGGGTCGAAGAAGAGCTTAAATCTTTAAGGGAAATAGAGTCTGCAAGGTTTGAGGCTACAGAGAAGCGCTTTGAGGCCCTCCAGAGGGAGATGAATGCCCGCTTTGAGGCAATGGATAAACGCTTTGAGGCCATAGAGAAGAGGTTTAGCTTTATGCAATGGTTTATGGGAATTGGTTTTACTATTATAAGCATCCTGATAGCCCTTTTCGGGCTTCGCGGAGGTTAGATGTTACAGCGCATAAGGATACAGATACTGGACAATCCAATAGAAGAGGTCTTTCTGAACGCCGAGGAGTTTGAAGAGCCTGTAAGAAACAGGATACTGGCTGATGAACTGAAAAAGGAAATGAATTATTATTACCCCACTGTGGTATCTGTGGAATACATAGATATATTTATGGATGACCGAGAGTTTCCTGAGATAATGGAACTGATGAGACAGGGTGCAATAACGCCACCAGTTGTCCTGATAAATGGGGTACCGAGGATTCACGGAGGTATTCCGAGGGCGATTATTAAGGAGGAGGTTGAAAGAATCCTGTCCCTTGGTCCTGTTCATTAATCTTAAACCCAAACGTTGCAAAAATTAGCCTGATATTTAGTGCGACC
>JBKBUB010000020.1:0-4538 GCA_046290925.1 Thermodesulfovibrionales bacterium
GGGCAGCCTCCGAATTTGTGCAACTGGTGGTAAAATTTAGTATAATTACATATCAATCAAAGGAGGAATTCCTATGAAGACATCATTGGGTCCAAGACCGCTTTTATTTCCCACACCTGTACTTGCCGTTGGCACCTATGACAGCGAGGGAAGACCAAATGTGATGATCGTTGCCTGGGGAGGTCTATGCTGTTCTCAACCCCCTTCTGTTGCGATATCGGTGAGAAAACCAACCTATACCTATTCTAATCTGGTTGACAGAAAGGCCTTTACGATAAGTATCCCTTCAGAGGACTATATTAAGGAGGCCGACTACTTCGGCATGGTTTCAGGAAAGACAGAGGATAAATTCTCAAAGGCAGGTCTGACACCTGAAAGGGCAGATCATGTGGATGCCCCATATGTGAAGGAATTCCCACTGATACTTGAATGCAGAGTTACACATGTTGTTGAGATAGGATTACATACCCAGTTTATTGGCGAGATCATGGATGTGAAGATCGATGAGGACAAACTGGATGAGAAGAGGCTCCCTGTTATAGAGAAACTCAAGCCCTTTTCATTTATACCCGACATCAGGACATACTATGGCATTAGCAGGTTCATCAGTAAGGCCTTTTCTATCGGTAAGGAGATAAAGGAGAGGTCCTGATTATAAGAAGTGAAAAATGTATGGGTCTTTTATGCCCTTTTATCAGCATTCTTTCTCGCAACAAGTGATGCCCTCACAAAGAGGGCTGTTAAGGAAGAGGATGAGTATCTCGTTGCATGGTTCAGGCTTTTCTTCACACTGCCCGTTTTAATACCCCTTTTCTTCCTAATACCCATACCTGCTCTGGATAAAAGCTTTTACCTCGCCTTCTCCACGGCCATTCCCCTCGAGATCATAACGGTCTTTCTCTATGTGAAGGCTATTAAACTATCACCTCTCAATCTCACCCTTCCATTCCTGAGCCTAACCCCCCTTTTCCTGACCTTTGTCTCTTATATTATAATTGGTGAAAAGGTCTCCTTCGAGGGTTTCGCTGGCATTGTCCTAATCGTGGCAGGTGGTTATACCCTCAATGTGGATAGATCACTGTCAGGTGTCTCAGGACCGATAAGAGCAATCCTGAAAGAAAAAGGTTCTTTATTAATGATCGCTGTAGCCTTTATCTATAGCTTCACATCATCCCTTGGAAAGGTCGCTCTCGAGCATTCCTCACCCCTCTTTTTTGGTATTAGCTATTTCTTTATCCTCACGGTCCTTTCAGCACCCCTGAGTATATGGATGGGAAAAAGAAGCCTCAATGAATTTGTCTCAAGAGGGGTTTACTGGAAGCTATTGCTACCAGGTCTCTTCTATGGGTTAATGGTCATATTTCATATGCTCGCCCTTGACCTTACAAAGGTCGCCTACATGATATCAGTAAAGAGACTTAGCCTCGTTATAGGGGTGATCTATGGATATGTCTTTTTCAAGGAGGAAAAATTCGGGCAGAGGCTGCTCGGGACCATTATCATGCTCGCAGGCTTTGTTATCCTCGTAAATGCAGATTAAGAATTATCCTTCTCCTCCCTCAACCCTTATAAAATGAGTGGGTTCTGTAACAACAGGTAGCTTATCAATCTCCTTAATTGCCTTCAAAACATCCCTTTCCACTGCAAGGTGAGTAAGTACCACCAGAGGGACGGCCCCTCCTATCCTCCTTCCCTTCTGAATCACCGAGGCGATGCTTATGTTATTGTCACCAAGGATGCCCGAAATCTTCGATAATACCCCTGGCTTGTCTATGGCGGAGAACCTGAAATAATACATACTCTCTATGTCCTCAATCTTCCTTATCCTGAGTGCAGAGGGTCTCAGAAAATGATACTGTTCCTTACCTGTCTCCATCTTATTTATTTCCTTGCCTATGTCCACCACATCAGCCACAACCGCGCTTCCTGTAGGCATATCACCTGCTCCTCTACCATAGTATAAGGTTGAGCCAACTGCATCTCCCTCAACATAAATGGCATTATATACGCCATCAACCTTTGAGATCATATAATTATGGGGTATCATTGTTGGGTGAACCCTCATCTCTACCTCACTGTCAACCGTCTTTGTTATGGCTAAAAGTTTAATCTTATAACCCAGTTCCTTTGCAAAATCTATATCCTCTGGGGTTATCCTTGTTATACCTTCCTTATAAACATCATTGTATGAAAGAGGTATACCATATGCAAGGGATGAAAGAATAGTCAGTTTATGGGCTGAATCTATTCCTTCAATATCAAAGGTCGGATCTGCCTCGGCATAACCGAGTTCCTGGGCCTCCTTAAGGGCAACAGAGAAATCCTTACCCTCTTCTGTCATCTTTGTAAGGATATAATTGGATGTGCCATTAATAATCCCATAGATATTTATTATCCTGTTTGCAACAAGTCCCTCACGCATGACCTTAATGATAGGTATGCCACCAGCAACAGAGGCCTCAAAACCTATTGAAACTCCATTCTTCTCAGCCTCTGCGAATATCTCATTACCCTCTGTGGCAAGAAGGGCCTTGTTTGCCGTAACAACATGCTTTTTGTTTCTTAACGCCTTGAGGATAAACTCCTTAGCAGGGTGAATCCCACCTATGAGCTCTATAACTATATCGATCTCTTCATCCTTGATAATATCATCAGCCTCTGTTGTGAGGACACCTTCTGGAACCTTAATACCCCTGTCCCTCTCAATGTCGAGGTCTGCTATCCTTTTTAGTCTTACATCGAGACCTGTCTTTTCATAAATGATGTCCCTATTATTGAGCAATATCTTTACAGTACCTGTTCCTACCGTTCCAAATCCTATAATCCCAACTGATAGAGATCTTTTCTTCACCTTCTCACCTCACAGGATAATTTCTCAGATATTATGCTCTAAAAAAGCCTTTCACTTCAATACGGCGGGAGTAAAGGGATTATTTTTGAGGAAACGCGAGCAGTTGAAATGTTTGGCTAATCTCTTTATAATTTTCAAAGGGATATGGAAGACACTAAATACTGTCTATGTTGTGGTGAAAATGTTCCCTATAATTATGTTGAGAGGTTCGAAAGGAGGGAACTCACCTGTGTATACTGTGGCTTCACCCTTGATGTCCAGAAACTCTGGGAGCCTTCAGAGGCCTCTGATGGTTATGTCCTCGTTGCAGAGGACTCAAAGTATGTGAGGAATATTATTACCGACTCCCTTAAGGCGAGCAAGGTCTATACAAATGTTATGGCCTTTGAAAATGGCCTTGAGCTGATAACAGCCTTCTCGAGGCTTGTTGCTGACAAAACACCTGTAAACATACTTATCATAGACCTCAATATGCCTGTCATGGACGGTATAACAGCAGCCCGAACAGTTAGGGCCATCGAGACTCAGAACAAGATACCCGCTGCTCCTATCGTATTCTTTTCAGCCGCAAAGGCTGATGAATCACTAAAGGCACAGATGGAACTCCTGAGTCCCGCAAGCTATGTGAATAAGGGTAACGACCCTGACCCTGATCAGCTTGCAAGAAGGGTTGAGCAACTCGTCGGCTATCTAATAGAGAAATACAGGAAGTGATCATTTAAGAGATTCCTCACAGACTATCCTCAAAAATAGAGCAACAAATAAACAGTTTGAATAGTTTGAACGGTTTAATCAGTTTAATGTTCTACTGCTCTTTTCAATAGCCTCCCTTGCGATTTCAGAGACCTTTGCTATCCTCGCTGTCTCATTATCGTAGATCCAGGTCTCTCGTTCATCTTCGGAAAACATCCTTATCTTTTCGACAACCTCCGAAACCCTCAGTTCTCCTAATCCCCATATTGCCTGACCGACCATGCAGGCATCCTTCGAATCGAGGAATCTGACAATATCAGGAATAAAATCCTTTATCTTCTCCCTGTCGACCTGACCAATCCGTGTGATAGCCCATATAAAGCCCTGACAGCTTATCTCATCCTTCTCAAATTTCCTCAGAAAGAGCAATATCCTACTTCTCATGTCAGGGATGTTTCTTCCTATCTCTCCAAGAGCCTCTGCAGCACCCCAGCAACTCATCGTATCATCAAAGGCATAGAAGATCCTGTTCCATCTTTTCTTTATTATCTCAGGAGACCTCTTCGCTATCTCTCCGATAGCCTTTGCACCCAAAAGGCGATTCCTCATGTCAGCATCATAAAGGAGTGATATAATTCTTTTAAGATTCTTGTGATCCCTGATTGCATCATCGACGAGATCGCCTATTTTCTCTTCTGTCCCCGTGGCCACGGCGATTTATCCTTTACCTCCACCACCCTTATAAGGTAACCAAAAGGGTAATCTGGCTGGTAGATATGAAATCTGTCGAACTCAAAGAGTCTTCTTGCTGCAAGGAGGTATCTATAATAAATATTATCCTTTTTGAGTATCTCGATCCTTCCATTCACTTGAAAACTGATATACTGAACAGCAACAGGACTATGGTGATTAACCGTTTGCATTTCCTCGTGATCAACAGATACACCCATGTACAAAAGGCTTGCCATGGAATTATCTCTCATATTCTTAAAAG
>JBKBUB010000020.1:4548-12017 GCA_046290925.1 Thermodesulfovibrionales bacterium
GTCCCTTCAAAGATCTCGAGGCCCCCAAGAAGTTCAGAATCAAAGTTCTCAATATAAGAGTAGAGCCTCTCCATCACTTCTATCCTCATTGAAAGGCTCTCCGTCCATGGCATTGTCCTTGCCTCAGCGATGGTTGCCTCAAAAAGGTCAATATAATCCACAAGGATTTCTTTTTTTGGAATCAGACCTATCCCTTTAACTGTAAGATTCACAGGGAACTCCTCTCCATCTCTCCATGTTGCCATCACAGGCAAATGGGCAGAGAAATAACGCATCGGTCTTTTAGCCTTCATACCCTCGAGGAATCTAACCCTCGATGTCGCAAGCCATTGTAGGAAATAAGATGGTATACCCTTAGAAATAGGACTGACCTGAGTTATTAGGTCTTCTTTTTTCATATCATCCTCTCTTCTTCCTTACTAAGAAAATTATCCCTGCTAATATAGCTGCAGTAACTATAAAGGCTATGATAGGATAAATATAAGTAGTCTTTTTCTCCTCTGTCTCAAGCCCCACATAATACCAGGTTGATACAACCTTTCTGCCGCCTCTTTCACCATCAGAACCATTCCATACGGCAAAGGCAACAGGGGTGACCCCACCTTCCTTGAAAAGTGCCTCAAATCTCTCTGAAGATGATAGGGGTCTTTTGAAGAGGACTATCCATCTATTACCATCCCTGAGTCCCTTTCCGGTCACATTTTGATTATTAGCCTTCTCCATATCAGTGGCGCTACCAAAACCCTGGGCAATTATGTTTTCAACAGGAATTGCTCTTTGTTTTGAAACAGGATTGCCAACCTCTATACCACCAGCGAAATCATCAACCATTGCATATAATCTCTCACCCTCTACCGCCTTCTGCCATGTAGCCTTCCAGAACCATATATTAACGGTATTTTCCTTATCACCCATGGCAAAATGAGGCTTTTCCTTTGCGGTCTGTGAAGGGAATTCAAGGGCTACTGCATCAGAGAATTTATCTATATCGACTGATGAATCATCTGTAGGGTCTTCCCATTCAATGAGAAAGGCTATGTCCTTTGTGTTGTGCATTGCCCTGACCTTCAATTCCTTTATCTTTGACTCATATATCCTCGGCTTTGCCATCACCTGTGGAACGAGAGGGACATTTATGGCAACCGCCTTTCCCCATGCCCCATCCTTTGGATCAGAAGGTAACTCACCACTCACCTTCTTTGCCATGACAACAAGCCCCTGAGATTGGACATAACCTGCAAAAAGCAGAACACAGAGAACAGAAAATAGAACCCAGTATTTATAATCTTGAATCTTGAATCTTGAATCCTGTATCTTTCTCATCCCTGCCTCCTATGTTATGTTATGACGATAGACCTCGAGCCTTTCGTCATAATAAGGTCTTATGAAAACCGGTTCCTTAATTGGCACCTTAACTATCTCCTTACCCTTCATGTCATAACCTGTAACTACCCCCTTTGAGACATGGAACTTCGTTACCCAGAACTCAGAGGAACCGAAGATCGTCAAGGCTCCTAAAAGAGCCTCATCATTATGGGCATTCCTGTATGTCCTGATGGCTTCCTCAACACCCGGGCCAAACATCTGTCTAAGATAGGGAACAGGGACATGTATAGGTGGTATATAATAAACATTTGGCTCAAGACCGAATTGTGGGAATAAGGGCAAAGCTATCTTCTTTATATGGACCAGATAATCTATCGGGTTTGATGGGTCTACCTTATCAGGCGTATGTATCCATCCATTGAGCCTAATCCTGCCTATGCATGTCCTTATGCACTGCGTCTGTTCACCCTGCTCAATTAGAGGATAACAGCCAATGCATTTTTCAGCGATCTTTGTGTTTCTATTAAAGAAGACCTTTTTATAAGGGCAGGCCCTCACACATTCCCTGTATCCACGACACCTTGACTGGTCTACGAGGACTATGCCATCTTCAGGCCTCTTATATATCGCCTTTCTCGGACAGGCAGCAAGACAGGCGGGATAAGTACAGTGGTTGCATATCCTTGCTAAGTAGAAATGCCAAACCTTATGGGGAAGGGTAATATAATCACCATTCTTTACCTCTCCATAAGGTTCGTCCTCACCAATGTTTGGATAGGAATAGTCATCCTCTTCTGGAAGAAAACCCTGAGCTACAGTACCTCTGGGAGAAGCCTCAAATATAGTCTTGCCTGTGTATTTCCTCCCCTCCCATTTCTGAGGCCCGAGGAGTTCGAGTAACCTTACATCCCAGGCAAGGGGGTAAAATCCATAGGGCTTTGATTCAACATTGTTCCAGAACATGAACTCCTGACCCTTACCTGTTGTCCATGTCTGTTTACATGCGAATGTACAGGTCTGACAGGCAATACATTTGTTTGTGTCAAAGATTGCCGCAAACTGCCTTTCAGGCCTGACCTCCTCATAGGGATAATACATCTCCCTTCCAATCTGCCAGTTTTTTACCTTAATCTTTGCCATAAATCCTCCTTAACTAATATATCCACCATTCAAATATCTCTTCATTGCCTCATTCTCATAGCCAGCCCTGAAACCCAATGCAGCAGGTCTCCATAAACCCTTTCCACCGATTGAACCGTCCTCTGCCTTTGTTACCCTTACGAAGGCCTCTCTTGGTGCACCAACAGGACAGTGAACATCCGGCAGGAAACCCTTTCCAATCTGCTGTCCAAAGACCTCCTTTCTTACAAGGGAGTCTGTCATCAATGTTGGACCAAGCCATGTCCTTGTGCATGCCTGATGCCCACCATATCTGAATATTGATTGATAATTGGTCTCAGGATTCCTTGCAAGTTTATCAGGATTGGTCTCATGACCCTTTACAGAACCGTGTGTTGCCTGATACATGTTATGCCACATTATCAAAACACCCCTTGGAAGTGCACTGTAATACCTCACCCTGCACATCATCCTCGCCACCTTATAATCGGCAGGTTTTTTCTGCCATCCATGGAATGGCCTGTCCTCTGGATCTGCATCTATCCAGACATAATCACCATCGTTAATACCCAGTTCCTTTGCATCGTGAGGATTCATATTCACATAGGCCTCACCAACCCAGGGCTTTCTCTTATCCCTTCTGTATATATCCCCAAAGGGGCCATACCAGACACTTTTCACATCGATATCAACCCCTGTTGAATGGGCACCATGTCTATATTTTGGTGTTATAAACAAGAACTTATAGCCCTTTTCCTTCATGAGGGGATGTCTCGTCTTTTTGAGTTCATTCCAGGGCTTTACAATATTCCTGACCTGCCTTACCTCTGTATTAAGCTCATCTCTCTTTATGCCGAAGTCCTCTGGCTGTATTGGTTTTAAAAGAGGATTCGGTCTTGAGACTATCACATTCGGCTCATAGAATGTGGCATCTATTGGCTCTCTATAAACAGGCAGGTTCTCACCATGCTCAATAAACTCTGGCTCTTCCCTGTAAAACTCAAGCCTTCCTGACTTTGTATACCAGGGCTTGTCCTCATTCGTCTGCTCCCATCCAGCAACCTTTGGATAGGTCCTGAGGTTCTTTAAGGATGGTACTCCTTTTAGTGCCTTTTCATGCATCTCTTTAAATGTATAACCCTTCAGGGATGTGCTTGTCTTTGTAATCCTCTCAAGATAGACATCCACCTTATTCTCGTAGACAAACCTCCAGTAATCCTCAAACCTCCTGTCACCTGTTAGTTTTGCAAGTTTCTTCGCCACACCTGCAAGGGTATCAATATCTCCAACTGTGTCAAATATCCTCTTTATCGGTGTCCTCGGGTAGACCTGATTAAAGGGATTCGTGACAGAGCCACAGAGGTCAGGATGCTTGAACTCCGCCCAGGAGTCAACTGCAAAGACCACATCAGCATACTCAGCGGAATGGGTCCACCACCACTCTGCCATAATGACCGCCTCTACCTTTGGAAGGGCATTAACAACAACCTCGTAACTCCCTTTACAGTTACCTATAAGGGAGTTACTGTTCGCAAACCATACAAACTTTGATGGTGTAGGTATATGGGTCTTTCCTGTGAACAATCTATTGCCAATCCGAAGGGGTTTACTATCATGGGCAAAGTAATGGGCGGATTCAAACTTCAGATAAGGCTTTACCCTCGCAAGCTTTGATGGGTCAAGCTCAATATCAAAGGGATTTTCAATTATATATTGTGGAAGACCATTATAAAGGGCGACCCTGTAATTTCCCGCATAACTTCCAGGAGAGCCACCAATATGACCGATATTGTTCGTTAATGCCGCAATAAGGAAAATACCCCTGTCCTTGAGGCTTGCATTGAAGAACTGATTAGGTCCCATACCTACTGCAAAGAATGTGGTCTTCTTATTCTTAGCTATATCATGGGCAAGGTTCCTTATTGCCTCCACAGGTGCCCAGGTTATTTCAGAAACTGCCTCTGGTGTAAATTGCGATGCATATTCCCAGAGGATGTCATAAACAGGTCTTACCTCAATGTCCTTTCCATCCACCGTCTTTACATTAAACTTCCCTGTAAGTGCTGGTTCAACATTCAGGGACTTGAAGTATTTCCCCACCTGATCCCGATTAACTGGTAAGGTCTTTTGAGCCTTGCTATCCCAGACAACAAAGTCTCCCCATTCCAGCCTCATATTTTCAGGTAAATACTGTTTTTCGTGCTTGAACGGTGGTGGTGCGGTCTTACCCTTCTCAATAACGGATATGTAATTCTTAAGATGAGAGGGTTTGTAATCCTTAATAATATCAGAGGCCCTTAGCATCTGCATCGTGTCTGTCCTGACAAGGAGTGGGAGGTCTGTGAAGGACTTAACAAAATCCTCATCATAAAGCCTTTCCTTCATTAGGATGTGGGCAACTCCAAGCATTAAAGCATGATCTGTACCAGGTCTTATAACTATGACCTCATCAGATTTGTTTGCTGTTGATTGATACTCAATCGTTATATTAATGACCTTAGACCCTCTCTGCCTTGCCTCTGTAAGCCAGTGACCATCAGGCATCTTTGTGCTTATCCAGTTCATTCCCCATAGGGTGATGAGTTTTGATTTCTCAGCCATTGATAGGTCACAGTCAACAGTCTGCTGACCTGTAACCATTGGATGTCCTGGTGGAAGGTCTGTATGCCATGAGTAATTATCAAGGTGCCTTGCACCGATCGCCTTATCAGGTCCAGTATTTCTTATGTGATTATCAAGGAGTGCCATCATATTAGCCATTCGAACAAATCCCATGAGCCTCGTTGCACCAAGAAGTGGCATACCTCCCCTGAATTTCAGGACCTGTGTACCAGTATTCTGCATCGCCTCAATCGATGCAGGGTCATAACCCTGCTTTTTGAGATATTCCGCACCCTTTTCCCCTGTATAGGTTTTAGCAATATTCATTATCGCCTTTGCAACAAGATCATAGGCCTCTTCATGGGAGACCTTTAACCACTTATCCTTGCCTCTCTGAAAGTATTTATCAGGTGCCCTTCCTGTCTCTGGATCACGGGGGAATCCTGCCTTGATCCAGTCATACCATCCCTTCCTCACCATCGTTGCCTTAACTCGTCTGTCACCATAAAATCTCCGTGGCAGCACAAGTCCCTTATCACAACACCTCGGTTCCCATCTATGTGTTGCCTTATTGCCATAAGCATCTGTTGCATTACCAAAGGCATAGGTCGGCCCTACCCTGACAATCACACCATTTCTTACATAGGCCCTTAAAAGACAGTTATGTGTATCATTTGGCGCGCAGGTAAAGGTAAAGATGTTGTCATATCTGAATTTGTCCCTGTAAAGTTTCTCCCAGTCCCTGTTCGGGTATTCTCCAAGGGGGTTATCAATGCTGACAGGTTGAAGAAATGCAAGTTTAGGTGAGCTTGCAGCAAGCCCAGCAACACCTGCCAGTGCTACCTTAAGAAACTCTCTTCTGCTAAAACCTTTCATCACTTCCCTCCTTTAAACACCAATTCTTTATCGTTTTCATTCAGCCTGTTAACATAAAAGATCCTATCAATCCTGACTGAGTAAAGGTAACATTCCATCTCCACCCATTCATTCAAAAATCTGCTGAGGGTGTTGTAAAATGGTATATCCTTTGTCATCTGTAGCAGAGCCTCTGTCCATCTCCCAATGTGAGATGAAAGAAACTCCATCTCTGCATTAATAGTAACATCAAGTTTTTCCTGATCCCCTTCCTGTAATGCCATGGCCTCCTTCAATGAGAGGATCCGCATAAATTCAAGTTCGAGACATACATGGTCAGGTCTTTCGCTATCAAAATTAAAACCAAAGGCCCTGTAAAAACCTGCTATATCAGCCATCTCTTCGAAGGAATTAAAGGGATGATGATAGTTCCCCTCATAAAGAAGATTCTTCTCAGGAGAAACTATAAACGAATATTCTCCTAAGAGGTCATTTATCTCCATCCTCATGGTTTCCTCTATCAGGGTATAAAGGGTTTGCAGAATCCCTTTCTTTAACTCGGGATGAAATCTCAGGGCGTTAATCATATGCTCAAAGAATTCCCCATTTTTTATGAAGTCTAAAAACTCTGCCCCTGGCTCACCATAGCAATGGGATAATAGCTCATATACTGTGCTCCTGCTAAAGGCTACTTTAGTATCCCGTATCTTGAATCCTGTATCCTGTATCCTGACTTCCTTACTCATTCCCATGTCCTCGGTTTCACGCCTGCCCTGTGATAGGCATACATTATTACCTTCCATATCTCATCCTCCTCCAGTTCATCACCCCATCCAGGCATTGCTGAACGGAACTGTTTATCCTGAATACCTCCGTCCCGCACCCTCCAGTAGACATAACCCAGAGGTAGCTGGGCAAGGGTACCGGGTTCCTTGAAGTTCGTTGGTGCCGCTGGGTATCTTATCGCACTTGCAAGAGGACCTTTTCCATCGGCATTCTCGCCATGACAGACAGCACAATTGTCATTGTATATCTGTTTTCCCTCTTCAATAAGCTTAGGGTCCCATTTATCAGGATTTTCTGCCCATTCTGGAACCTTCAGTGTCACTACCCACTCTGGAGGTGTCACATGGGGCTGGAATAATTCCGCAGGTGGTGAATAGGTAACCCTTTCCTTTGAATAGACATTGTAGGCAACAAATATCGGGATAATCACCAGGACTGCCTTTCTAAATATATCCCATATCCCTGGTAATTTAGACCTCAAAGAGATAAAATCAAGGAACTCCTCTACCCTCTCATCCTCAAGTGTTATATAGATAATCACACCGGCAATCACAAACATCATAAAGAAGTTCGTAAGGTTTGCTGGCAAAGGCGGCTGAATAACAAATCTCATAAGGATATAGGCACCTATGATTACTGCCAGTGCCACAATCCCTGAAGGTATCTTTTTACCATTACTCATCTTATTCCTCCCTTCCATGTTACTTTTTATGGTGCCTTTATATCACCTATCTTCACCTTTGGTCTCCCGCCGAGACTCTGGAGATAGGCTATTACGGCTG
>JBKBUB010000210.1:0-2819 GCA_046290925.1 Thermodesulfovibrionales bacterium
GTCTGGCACCAACAAAGGTACTGAAGGTATAGATAGGTATTATTGTCCATGGATTCGTTATATAGACACCTATTATCGTGACAAACTTATTAAGTCTGAATAAATAAGCACAGATTATGCCGAGTATTGTATGAATGCCTAAAAAAGGTGACATGCCAATAAAGACGCCTATTGCAAAGGATAACGAGAGCCTTGCCGGGGACTCTTTTATGCTTAGTATAAGCCTCAGTTTTTCCCTTATTGCCAATGCTGATAGCCCTCCGACCTTAGGTGTCTTTCAATACCTCTTTCATCTACAAAAAACCTTCCCTGTCTCGTTATTTCTCCTATACAAAATGCACTTGCCCCCTTCACCTCGGGTGAGGTGAAAAGCAACTCGTAGTCCTCACCGCCTGTTAATGCAAACCTATAGGGGTCAAGGTTCATTATTGAACAGGCCTTCCTCAGGGCCTTCGAAAGAGGTATCTTATTCAGATAAATCCTTGCCCCAACCTTGCTTTCATCGCAGAGCCTGTTAAGGTCTATAAAAAGGCCATCGCTTATATCTATCATTGCTGTTGCTTTCTTGATATTATGAGAGGACACATCTGTCAACAGATGTCTCTTTATTAGAGGATTGACTATCCTCCATTCCAGCCCCAGTCTTAAGAGACTTTTCTTTATACCTTCTAATTCCTTAGACATTAAAGCCTTATCCTCCAAAGGAATCTGCCTCTTAAGTCTCCTCAGTATCTCGAGACCACAGGCAGAGTCACCGAGATAGCCTGTCACATATATCATGTCCCCTGGCCTTGCACCTGAGCGAAGAACAGGACTTTTTGCCCTTCCTACAACTGTTACTGCAACAACTATCTCCTCTGAAGCTGATAGGTCGCCTCCCGCGAGAATGATGCCATATCTTTCTGATGCCTTCTTTATGCCCCTAAAGAAAGAATCAACAAATCCTTTATCTGTATCCCTTCTCATAGCCAGATCGAGAATAATGTATTCTGGCGTACCTGCCATGGCATATATATCACTTACATTTACTGCGATTATTTTGTACCCGAGTTGAAAAGGTGTAGTGTAGGATAGATCAAAATGGATGCCCTCGATCATCATATCTGATGTAAGGAGGAGTTTATCCTTAAAAGGGGCTATTATAGCGGCATCATCACCGATGCCTGTTATAAGCCCCTTCCTTTTTTTTTTGAATCTCCCCCTTATTTCTCTGATAAGGGACAACTCTCCAACATCGCTCAATCTCACTTAATCTTTGAAGGAACTCCTGACCTTTTCTTAAGGGCAACCTTGAGCACATCATCCATGGTGTCGACAAAGACGAATTCTATGTCCTTTTTTACATACTTTGGGATATCCTCGAGATCTTTTTTGTTTCTCTTCGGAATTATTACCTTTTTGATTCCCATTCTCTTTGCGGCAAGGGATTTCTCTTTTAGTCCTCCTATGGGAAGCACCCTACCACGGAGAGTGACCTCTCCTGTCATAGCCACATTCTTATTCACAGGAATACCTGTGAGGGCCGAGGCTATGGCCGTCGCCATTGTTATGCCAGCGGATGGTCCATCCTTTGGTATCGCCCCGGCAGGTACATGGATATGGATATCTGTCCTTGAGAAGATATCGTCCTTTATGCCCAGTTTCTTGGCCCTGGACCTTATATAACTAAGGGCGGCCTGGGCTGACTCCTTCATGACATCTCCCAGTTGACCCGTAAGTGTCAGGGAGCCTTTACCTCTCATCGTTGTTGCCTCCACATAGATTATGTCTCCACCAGTTTCTGTCCAGGCAAGACCTGTGGCAACACCTATCTCATCCTTTTCCATCTCCTCTTCAGGCAGGTATTTGGGAACGCCGAGATACCTGTGAAGATTCTTGGTCGTAATGAGAAATTTCTTCGGTGCACCCTCGGCAATCCTCTTGGCTACCTTCCTGCATAGATTGGCTATCTCCCTCTCCAGGTTCCTGACGCCAGCCTCTCTCGTATACTGCGTAATAAGTAATTGTAAGGCAGCATCTGTAACCCTCAGATTCCTCTTTGTGAGGCCATGTTCCTCAAGTTGTTTTGGTAAGAGATAGTTCTTGGCAATACCAAGCTTTTCCTCTGTAGTATAACCTGAGAGGTAGATCACCTCCATCCTGTCCCTGAGAGGGCCTGGTATAGTGTCAGCGAGGTTGCCCGTTGTTATAAACATCACATTTGATAGATCAAAAGGGACACCTAAGTAATGGTCCACAAAGGCATTGTTCTGCTCTGGGTCAAGGACCTCAAGTAATGCTGATGAGGGATCGCCTCTAAAATCCATACCAATCTTATCTATCTCATCAAGCATAAAGACAGGATTATTAGTTCCTGCCTGCCTAATGCCCTGGATAATCCGTCCTGGCAGTGCACCAACATAGGTCCTCCTGTGCCCTCTGATCTCTGCCTCATCCCTGACTCCGCCGAGGGACATCCTCACGAATTCCCTTCCGAGGGATCTCGCAATTGACTTTCCGAGAGAGGTCTTACCAACACCTGGTGGACCTATGAAGCAGAGTATTGGACCCTTCATCTTTTCTTTCAACTTCCTCACACTCAGATATTCGAGGATACGTTCCTTCACCTTCTCAAGATCATAATGATCTTTATTGAGCACCTTTTCAGCAGATTTTATATCGAGGTTATCCTTGGTGCTCTTAGACCATGGCAATTCAACCATCCATTCCAGATAGGTCCTCACTGTAGCGGCCTCTGCACTATCAGGATGCATCTTCTCAAGACGTCTGAGTTGCTTTTCAGCCTCCTTCATGACCTTCTCAGGCATCTTTGCCTCTTC
>JBKBUB010000211.1:0-2792 GCA_046290925.1 Thermodesulfovibrionales bacterium
AAGAGGCTTGGCCTCGAAAAAAGGATAACGAGTATCCTTCCTGTTGATGTAAGTCTACCTGCTATTGGACAGGGTGCTATAGGGATAGAGTGCAGGATTGATGATGAGTTTATAAATTCTCTCCTGTTAAACCTGAATGATAGGGAAACATCGATCTGTGTGAGGGCAGAAAGGGCATTTCTCAGGAGACTCGAGGGTGGCTGTCAGGTACCTATCGCAGGTTATGCAAGAATGAACGACAAATCCCTTCTAATAATGGATGGCCTCGTAGGTAGTCTTTCAGGAGATAGACTCATAAGAGGTCATATAGAAGGAAAACCTGAGGATTGTGAGGACCTCGGCATCCGACTTGCCGAGGATATACTGTTAAGAGGTGCCAAAGAGATACTGAATGAGGTCTATGGAAGGAATTGAAGAGGATCTTTACCCTCGGCACAGACAGGAGAAGCGAGGAAGACTTTATAGAAATACTGCTGGCTTACGGTATCCAGGCCCTCATAGATATAAGGAGATTTCCTAAAAGCAAGATAGCCCTCTTCTCGAGGGAGAATCTTGAGGGGCTACTGAAAAGAGAAGGTATAGATTATCATTTTCTCGGTTCGGAACTTGGTGGATTTAGAAAAGGTGGCTACGAGGCATATACAATGACAGAAGAATTTAAAAAAGGAGTGGAAAGAATAGAAGAGATAGCCTCTAACAAGACCTCTGTATTTATATGTGCTGAGCGATTTCCCTGGAAATGTCACAGAAAATGGGTGGCCCGAGAATTAAGAAAAAGGGGCTGGGAGGTCGATCATATAATAGATAAAGGAAAGATATGGGTACCAAAATAGGAGGAAAGAAAATGGAAAAGACAGAATTTCTTACACGGGTTGCAGAGGTCATGAAATCCATGGTCTCTTATGAGGCAATGATGGAATCCCTGAGGAGGTCATGCCTAAGGAGCGAGGCTGAAAACTTAGACCTCTTGATGCGCGAAGAAACAAAGGTTGACAGACTTGTAGAGGAGTCTAACGGAGTGGATGAGATAAAGGCATCTGAGGATACCTTTGATGCCCTCATACTCAGGTATCTCAAAAACACACAATTTCTGTCATGTATAGAAGAGGAGTATATTGATATATCAGGCCTTGATAATGACATCGCCTTCTGGAAAAAGACGATGCTTTACAGGGCTCCTTAATCTGAGGGACCCAGTCTCTCTATAGGTATCTGTTCCTGCTCAGGCGTATCGCCTATAACCTCTCTATACTCAGGTATGACTATACCCCTTCTTACCATAATGCTATAAATCAGCCTTGACCGATTTATCACATACCGCTGCTCTCCAACAGGATTATATCTTCTCGGATTTGGAAGGACCGCTGCCAGTCTTGCCGACTCTTCAGGGGTAAGGTCTAATGCAGGTTTTCCAAAGTAATGTCTCGAAGCAGCCTCTGCACCGAATATGCCATCGCCCCATTCTATTACATTTAGGTATATCTCGAGAATTCTCTTCTTAGACAGAACCTTTTCCATTCTCCATGTTATTATAGCCTCAACGATCTTTCTCAGGGGATTCTTTGATGGAGAGAGATAGAGATTCTTAACAAGCTGCTGGCTTATGGTGCTCCCACCAAGCTTAAACTTTCTTTCCTTTATATCCCTTTCGATCGCCTTCTGAATAGCCTCATAATCAAAGCCCTCGTGTCTCCAGAACTTATCATCCTCGGCAATAAGAACAGCCTTAACAAGGTATGGCGATATCCTCTTGAGCGGTACCCATAACTGCCTTATCCTGTATCTCCGTCCCTTTTCTCTCGCCTCCATCTCACGATACTTCATAAAAGAGGTCTTTACAGGGTTTTCCTTCTTGAGTCTTGAGATGTCAGGAAAGAGAAATAAGCCAACACCAAACAAGATAAATACAGCAATCCCGATAATGAACAAATTTTTTTTCATATACTTCCCAGAACAGAAGATTTTTCCCCGATTGATACAATTTACCATAATGTTGAAGAAACTTAAAAGAGAATTTAACCCGCTTTATTGACACATAAACTATTGCTCTGATAACATAAGCCATGAGTACTTGTATGGATCTTATAGAGGAGAAACTATGCCGACTGTAGAAGAAAGGGTCTCCAATCTCGAGATAGTCCTTGCGGAGTTCATTAAGAATGTTGGTGATGCTCAGATGAGGACAGAGGCAGAACTGCGAGAATTCAAGGATGAGATGAGGGCATTCAAGGACGAGATGAGGGTATTCAAGGACGAGATGAGGGCATTCAAGGACGAGATGAGGGCATTCAAGGACGAGATGAGGGAAGAGAACAGAAAGATGAATAAGAGATGGGGAGAGATATCAAACAAGCTCGGCACAATTGTGGAGGATATAATATATCCGGCCCTAAGGCCTGTTATAAAGCAATATTTTGATTGTGAACCTCTATACATGGCAATGAATATAAGACGAAAGAAGGGAGAGTTAAAGGATGAATATGATGCCATTGTGGAATGTGAGGATGCTGTATTTCTTATTGAGGTAAAGGCGACACCAAAGAAGGAATACATTGATGATTTCATGGTGAATAAGGTAAAAAGGTTCAAGGCACTTTTCCCGGAATATACTGGAAAGAGGCTTATTCTTATATTTGCATCCTTGAGGCTTGAGGAGGATACAATTAACTATCTGACAGGCAATAAGATCTATGCAATGGCATACAGGGAATGGGAATATATGGATATACTCAATTTTGACGCCCTTAGCTCCAGCAATTAGACATCAATTTATAATATTCAAGACTTTACCT
>JBKBUB010000212.1:0-2778 GCA_046290925.1 Thermodesulfovibrionales bacterium
GAAGAAATTTGAAAGCCCTACAAGATTCTATAAATATCTATCCGCTTATTCCCTAAATATTTGTGAAGTTTGGGTTTATAAATAACAATATCTTCTTAATATCTTTTGCTTTAGGTGGCTTTGCCTGGCGTTATTACAATAATCAACTCCTTCTCAAAAAACTCTCCCTCGAATACGACCTAATCCAGAAAAAAGAAGAGCTTGAAAAATATTCCCATCATCTCGAAGACCTTGTTGCTGAAAGGACGAAGGACCTGACGGTTGCAAATAAGAAGTATGTTGCCCTCTTTGATAATTCAAATGACGGCGTTGCCATAATGAATAAAGATGGTATTATCCTCGATGTTAATAAGAGGTTCTGCGAGTTACATGGCTTTAGCAAAGATGCCCTCATGGGGGCTCATTTCAGGATACTGGAGGCAAAAGAGAATGAGAAGGTGATAGAGGAGAGAATGGAGAGGATTATAAAGGGCGAATCCCTTATCTTTGAGACAGAACATTACAGAAAGGATGGCACAAGGATATTTCTTGAGGTAAGTTCGAGGGCAATTGAGATAATTGGAGAACTTTATATTCAGTCATTATACAGAGATATAACCGAAAGAAAGGCCCTCCAGAGACAATTACTTCAGGCCCAGAAAATGGAATCAATAGGATTACTTGCTGGAGGTCTTGCCCATGACTTCAGGAACCTCCTGACCGTAATTAAGGGCTATAGCGAGATGATACAGCACCTTGAAAATGATGTTACAACAAGAAAATATGCAGAAGGCATAGATGGTGCCACGAGAAAGGCTGAACAGATGGTTACTTCACTTCTTCAATTTGCGAAGCAGTCAACGGGTGAGATAACGACCTTGAATATAAATAATGTGATGGACAATGTTTTAAACCTTGCTGCGCCTATTTTAACAAAGGCAAATATTGTTTTGGAGAAAAGACTTTCAGAGTCTCTCCCATCAATAAAGGGGGACGCTAATCTACTTGAGCAGGTCATCATGAACCTAATAATTAATGCGAAGGATGCAATGCCAAATGGAGGAAGGCTCAGGATTGAGACTGGAATAACAGAGGTTAATGAAAAGAATATTATTCATCCACTTCTCAACCCTGGGGAGCATATTATCATAGGCATATCTGATTCTGGAACGGGCATACCAGAGGAAATAAAGGATAAGATATTTGATCCCTTCTTCACCACAAAGGGAACAAAAGGGACAGGTCTTGGTCTTGCCATGGCCTATGGAACAATAAAAGCCCATGGTGGTGTCATAAAGGTTAACAGTAAGATCGGTGAGGGTTCAACCTTTGAGATCTATTTACCACTTTATGCGAAGTTGGAACCGGCCGTAAAGGTATCTCCTGAACAGGCAAGGATTATCGCTCTTATCAAGGAGGATGAACTAATAAATCGGATTAATAGCATTCTGGAGCCAAAGGATTACAGGATATTACATTCTGACAACGCCTCTTACTGTCTTGATATGGTATCGGAATTTTCTGACACTCCACCTATAGTAATAGCTGAACTGTCCTTAATAGATGGTAACTTCCTGGAAAAGCTTAAAAAATCAAGGCCTGACATCAAGATTATAATCATCTCTCCTGGAGAAGTACCTGCCCAACTCGTAATAGATGAAAATGTAAAGGCAACCCTAAAAATACCATTCAATGATTCGCTTCTCCTTTCTGCTGTGAAGTCTGTATCGTGTCTGAATGCAACTTCGAAATACGACCTCCCCCAGGATTTAAACTCTCTTTAAATGACAAGGGAAGATTATATAGAACACAACCTTCTCGAGCTCCTCCATAACTGGTCAAATTTTGCGCTCTTATCAGGTACGATCATTATAATAGGTCTTGCCTTACTCGACCTGACAGCAACACCTGAGAATTTGAAGACATTTCTCATTTACAGAGTTGTGACTGCTACTATATTCTTATTGACCTATTTATTTAATAAGGGAGAAATATCCTTAAAGAGACTTAATATCTCTTTATTAATCGCTACAACCTCGGTCTCAACTATGGTTGCTCTCATGATATCGAAGTATGGAGGCCATACATCGCCATATTATGGAGGAATAATATTGACATTGATATTTGTTATTACAATCACACCCCCGCTGAAGAAAATTGGAGAAACCTTTCCTAGCATTTTTTACGCCTCCCTAATATACGGTCTTTATGTCATCCCTATACTAATTTATGATACTATCACAAACATGGCCTTTTTCTTAAATGCCAATTTCTTTATCATTGCCACGGCAGTATCCCTGATATTTATAAGACATTTCATCCTCAAGAGATTCAGGAATGAGTTCAGCCTTCAGTACGAGATGGAACAAAGAGAGAAAAAGCTTAGCCTTTACTCCGAGCTACTAAAGAAAGATGTTACAAAAAAAGAAGCTGCCCTCGAGACATCGGAGACGAAGTTCAAGGAACTCTTCGAGAACGCAAACGACGGCATCGCTGTTATGAATATGAACGGGATTATCATTGATATAAACAAAAGGTTTTTAGAAATAACAGGCTTTGACAGAGACTCTCTTATTGGCACTAACATAAAAATACTTGAGGTAGGCGGAGACAGGGAAGAAAGTATCATTAGAAGAGAGAGGGTGCTGAAGGGCGAGCCTGTTATCTTCGAGATGGAGCATTTCAGAAAGGATGGTGAAAAAATTGAACTCGAGGTAAGCTCCAAGGCGATTAATATAAAAGGAGAGGTTTACATTCAATCCTTTTACAGGGATATAACAGAAAAAAAGAGATTGCAGG
>JBKBUB010000213.1:0-2770 GCA_046290925.1 Thermodesulfovibrionales bacterium
GGAACTGAAGAAGGTAAGGCGCGTTATAGAAAAGGGGATTCCGTCAGCTCCCCATGAGGTGCTACTCGTTGTTGATGCAACTACAGGTCAGAATGCCCTGAGGCAGGCAGAGATGTTCAATAACGCCATAGGTGTCACTGGCATTGCCCTAACAAAGCTTGATGGAACTGCAAAGGGAGGTATTATCTTTGCTATTAAAAGGGAACTAGGAATCCCCATAAGATATATTGGTATCGGAGAAGGTATCGAAGACCTGAGAGACTTCGAACCTAAGGACTTTGTAGAGGCACTTTTTTCATAAAATCAATCCATATTGGAAGGGCTGCCCTTGCACCTGTCTCTTTTAGGCCGATGGGTTTATGATCATCCCTTCCTACCCATACGCCAACAACAAGCCTATCATCAAAGCCTATGAACCATGCATCGGTATAATCATTCGTTGTACCTGTCTTTCCGTATAATGACCTTTTCAGTTCCCTTGCCTTAATTGCCGTTCCTTCTTCAACAACAGCCCTCAGGAGTGTTCTCATCCCATCCATTACATCCTCTGAAAGTATATCCGTTATCTCCGGGGACTTCTCTACAACGGCAATACCATTCTTATTTGTAACCCTCTCATAAAGCACTGGTTTAACATATTTCCCGGTTGCAAAGACACCATAGGCTGAGACCATCTCCATAAGTGTCACATCCGAGGCGCCGAGGGCGATGGGAAGATAGGGTTGCAGATTGCTCTTGATGCCGAGTACCTTTGCTGTATCGATGATATTTTCAACACCAACCTCTGAGGCTAGTCTCACTGTAGCTGCATTGAGGGATTTTGCTAAAGCAGTCCTCATTGAGACAGGACCATTGTATTTTCCATCATAGTTTTTTGGTACCCATACCTGTCCTGGCCTCGCACCTTTAAGTGTAATAGGTGAATCGAGTATTATGTCATCCGCCCTTTTGCCCTCTTCAAGGGCAGTGAGATATACAAAGGGTTTAAAGGCACTACCTGGCTGCCGTAAGGCCTGTGTAGCACGATTGAACTGACTCCTCCAGAAGTTAGTACCCCCAACCATCGCCTTAATAGCTCCTGTTCTCAGGTCAATTGCGATCAGGGCCGCCTCAACACCACTCCTCACCCTCTTCTCCACAGATTCCACACCCTTTCTAACAGCCTCCTCAGCAGCCTTCTGAAGTTCATAATCTATGGTTGAGTAAATCCTGTATCCACCTGTATAAAGGTCATTGTTAAATTTAGGTTCCAGTTCCTGCCTCAGCATCTCGATAAAATAAGGTGCCTCGTATCTCCTAAAATGAGGAACCTTAGGTAAAGGCTCCCTTTCTGCCTCAGCATACTGTGCCTTGTTTATAAACCCATGACTCAACATCTGCTTCAGTACCATTGACCTCCTCTCTAAGGCCTTCTCAGGGTTCTTAAAGGGTGAGTAATGAGTGGGAGACTTTGGTAGTGTAGCAAGAAGAGCAGCATCTCCAACTGTGAGGTTTTTAACTGACTTTCCGAAATAGACCTGTGATGCTGCCTCGATCCCATAGGCCCTCGTTCCGAAATAGGCCTGGTTGAGATAAAGGCCCAGTATCTCATCCTTCGTGTATCTCTTCTCTATCTTGATTGAAAGAAGCGCCTCCTTTATCTTCCTCGTGAGGGTCTTTTCAGGTTTTAGAAAGAGCATCTTTGCCAGCTGTTGTGTGATAGTGCTACCACCCTGTGCTATCTTCATCTCCCTTATATCATTAATAAGGGCCCTAAGGATACCTATAATGTCAACGCCGGGATGATAATAAAACCTCACATCCTCAATCGAGACAAAGGCCTTCTTTACATGGTCAGGAATTAGATAATGGGGAACAAAGGTCCTCCTCTCGAGGTAGAGTTCAGCTAGTACCTTTCCATCAGAGGAATAGACAAGGGACGATTCAGCAGGGGCATATTCTTCAAGGCCCCTTAAGGCTGGCAGATCAGTTATTGCCCAGTATATATATCCCCCTGCCACTCCAAAAATGATTGAGGGCAGGATAATGAATAGAACTAACCTCTTCATCAATATCTATCATAACTAACAAAGTCCTCAAGCCTCCTTCTAAAGGCTCTCGGAAGGAGTGTAACACCCTCACGGAGATAACCTACCGCTACAATCATCGGAATAATCTTATCCTCAGGGATATTAAACTCCCTTTTTATACATCCTTCGTCAAAGCCATCCATTGGATGAGTCTCAAGCCCGAACCCTCTGGCGGCAATCATGAGATTCATTGCAAAGAGAGAGGCATTCTTAACAGCAAAAAGCTTCCTCTTCAAACTATCAATAGTGCCATAAAGGCTGGCAGCCATGCCTTTATAAGTATCCCTCATCTCAGGCTTTATATAACCCAGTTCCTGCCAGCTATCGAGAACCGCCTCTATGTTCCTTTCAACTGCCTCGGGGTCTGCAATTATAATAAGCACAACAGAGGCCTCCTCAACCTTTGGCTGATTAAAGGCACACTGCCTCAAAACCTTTTTCCGCTCCTGTTCCTTAACAACAATCACCCGCCAGGGCTGGAGATTGAAGGATGAGCATGCGAGGTTAGCCGTCTCTAACAGTTCAATGAGCTTTCCATCATCTATATCCCTTCCTGATTCAAAGAAATTTATAGACCTCCTCTCCCTTATTGCCTGAAGAATATCCATACCAAACATCCGAGGTTTTTCTTTAAGACTAACAGAATGAACATGGGCTGTCAAGGCAATTAATGAATATTTTAAAAGAATAGATTGGATTCA
>JBKBUB010000214.1:0-2734 GCA_046290925.1 Thermodesulfovibrionales bacterium
TTAACCATACAACACCACCAGCTATAACATCACCCGCTATACCTATCGCATTTAAGCCATCATTATCCAGCGATAAATTGGACATAGCAACTTTTCTATTCGGTTATGTGGATGAAGGCACTAAATCTGCGAGAGCCGGAAGGGTGATTATAGAAGATGCTTATTTTGATAAGAAGTTATTAAAAGATTACAAAATGTTGGATATAGCGGGAGAAGCTATTATGGGTGGACCAAGACCGAGGGCAAACTGGTGGTATATGAGGCCTAAAGAGGTGTGGGATAGGTCGGTCCGATCAGCAGGAAGGGCTTTGCAGGTTATTCATTTTGTTGGAGATGAATTCTGGGGAAGGAAGTTTTATTATCATCAAAACCCAGAAAAATGTATTGCCTATTACACACAAAACGACAATTGGAATGTTTATCAATATAATATTCAATGCCTTGATAAAGACAAATCAACCGACTCATTCCGCATCTATTTTGACCGTGTCCCTGAAAAATTAATAAAACTCCTTTGCACCTGTCTATGTATGCCACCGGGAAGCAAGATGCGGCACAAACTCGGTTATGGCAAGCCATTTGGCTATGGCTCGGTAGAATTTTCTATCTCTAAAATCATGCTCCGCACTGAAAAACCAGCAAGTTTCCCTGAGCCACTTATTTCTGAGGATTTAAATATTCTTATTAAGACATGGAAAGATAATGAGATTAATGAATTTATTGATGAGTCTTCTTTGAATAAGCTTGCAAGGATACTCACATGGGATGCTAATGACAACAGAACCCTCATCTTCACTTACCCACCATTTAACCGGCAAAATTTTCAAAAAGTAATACAAAGACATGAATTCCCCACTTCTATATTGCCTCTCGCAGTGCCAAAAAATACTGTAAATGAATCAGAAGCCATTGAAATCGCAAGGGCATTATGGAACATAAAAAAGCCTCTCCACTTCCAACTCTATCAGGCAAGGGCGAGGGGATACAATCAAATAAAAAACAGGAAGCCTTGACTTCAGCATAGGGATTGGGTACAGACTGAATAGATTGAACTTAAGGTTATAGGAGGTCAGAAACGATTATTCCGATAAGGAGCTATGTTACAGTCGCTCTGTAGCATTGATAATCTGTCCTGGCACCGTCTTTCCGCTACCCTGATAAACATCCGTTCATCGCCTGCGATGAGGGCGCATCCGTTTGTTGTATTACAATCAATAATCAAAGGGACATCTGCCCTGGCAGGCATTCCTGAAGGCTCGCTGATATTCTTTCATCTAAAAAACAAAAGACATACATACAGGATGAAGGAGGCAGATAGGATCCCTCTTGAGGTCTTGTTTTGCAGACAAACAACAGAATCAGTGAACCAATGGAGGGATGCCTTCAGATCCTATCTCTCAGACCCTCAAACAGGCAGGAATTTTGATATTCTTGAAATGGCAGATGTTGAAGAAAGGACGATGGATAAACTCTGTTCAGAGATTGGGACATTGCCTGAGGAGGGTGAACTCTGCCTTGAGTTTCTGACGCCCCTGCCTTTTAAGATAGAGAAGGACAAGAATCGCACCTACATCTCAAGAGAGGCTCTGATAAGGTTGTTTGAAAAGAGGTTTTCAAGGCTCTTTGGAAAAGAGATTGTTTACGAAGGCAGGAAGGATACCTTCTCTGTTCTACCTTATTACTGGAAATACACAGAGATAAGGCACCTGTCAAAATCACAGCCTGGTCAGGTTCAGTATATAAACGGATGTTTTGGAAGACTTTATATAAAGGGCAATTTTAAGGACTTTCTACCCTTTTTAATTCTCGGAAGCGAGCTTCATGCAGGCACAAAACTCTCCAACTCGCAGGGCTATTATATCTTGCATAAAGAACCTGTCGGTTATTTTGAGAAGTTCTTTCCGAATAAACAGACGATGGTCTCGGTAATACGGGATGTCCTTGAAAGATATGACGATGCGCTTGAGTCCCTCTCAGCATCAGAGAAGTTTCCTTTTAATGAAGAACAATATGCAGAAGAACTCTGCAAGCAGATAGTTAGCAACACATATATGCCATCGCCGAATACAGCCTTTCTCATAACGAAAAGGAATAAGACAGACCGTCTGGTTGAACAGTTGAATTTCAGGGATTTGATTATCCAGCAATATGTGCTTAAAACCATCTCGCCCTTTTTTGAGAGGATGTTTGAGGATGTCTCTATCGGCTTTAGAAAAGGCATATCAAGGGAGAAATCCATAGAAATGGTTAAATCCGCCATTGCAGAGGGTTATCAGTATGTAATAGAGTCAGACATAGAAGATTTTTTCCCATCCGTTGACCTCAAGCGGTTAGAAGAACTGATAGATTTCTATATCCCTCAAAAGGATGAGTGCCTTAAAAACATCATTAAGAAATCTATTAAAAATGGGTATATCCTGAAGGGCAGGCATTACGAAAGGACCAAAGGGCTTGCGCAGGGAAGCCCGCTTTCTCCGATTTTTGCCAATCTCTATCTTGACTCTCTTGACGAGCAGATGAGGCAATGGGATGTGCGGATGATAAGATATGCCGATGACTTCATAATCCTCACAAAGAGCAAGGAAGAGGCAGAGAATATCCTATCCAGGACAGAGGCATATCTTTCGGAACTCGGTTTGAAACTTAAAAAAGACAAGACAGCTATCAGGCATGTTAAAGAGGGTTTTCAGTTTCTGGGGATGCGGTTTGCAAGGTCAGAGGTTGTTGTAGAGCC
>JBKBUB010000215.1:0-2723 GCA_046290925.1 Thermodesulfovibrionales bacterium
CAAGCTTTAAAAGGTCATTGATCTCCATTTATAGCCTCATTTGAGAGTTTCTGTAATCTTTTGATAAATTGCCTCTGCTGTATCAGTGTTGTTCCGAAGGTATTCCTTTGCACTCTCTCTTCCCTGCCCGATCCTTGTCCCGTTAAAACTATACCAGGCACCTGACTTTTCAATAATACCCTTCTCAACCCCGATGTCAAGGATTTCTCCAACTCGGGAGATGCCCTCATTAAAGTATATATCAAACTCTGCCTGTTTGAAAGGAGGGGCTACCTTGTTCTTTACGACCTTGACCCTTACCCTTCCACCGATGGTTTCCTGGCTTTCCTTAATGTTATCTATTCTCCTTATGTCGAGCCTCATGCTTGAGTAGAATTTCAACGCTGTTCCGCCTGTTGTGGTTTCTGGATTTCCAAACATGACACCTATCTTCATCCTTATCTGGTTAATGAATATCACTGTTGTCTGTGATTTTGATATGGCAGCAGTCAGTTTTCTAAGGGCCTGGCTCATAAGTCTCGCCTGAAGACCTGGCAGGGAATCTCCCATGTCTCCCTCTATCTCTGCCTTCGGAACAAGTGCAGCGACAGAGTCAATCACTATTATATCCACAGCACCGCTTCTGACGAGTGACTCTGCTACCTCGAGGGCCTGTTCACCTGTATCAGGTTGCGACACGAGGAGATCTTCTATCTTTACCCCCAGTTTCTTTGCATAATTGATATCCAGGGCATGTTCTGCATCAATAAAGGCCGCGATACCTCCCATCTTCTGAGCCTCCGCTATTGCATGAAGGGCGAGGGTCGTTTTTCCTGATGACTCAGGTCCGTATATCTCTATAACCCTTCCTCTCGGATAGCCCCCAACACCTGTAGCTAAATCGAGGGCTATGGAACCTGTTGGTATTACCTGAATACCTTCTGCAACCTCCGAGGCACCGAGCCTCATGATAGCTCCCTTGCCAAAACTCCTTTCGATCTGTGAGATCGCCATTTCGAGGGCCTTCAATTTATCCTTGTTACTCATCCTTCCTCCTTTAGATTGGGGTTTAAACTATACCTTAGTCGGTGAATAGGCTTAAGGCTTAAGGCTTAAGGCGTTAGGCGAGAGAAGGCCTTCAGCCTATTTTCTTCAGCCTTCAGCCTTCAGCCTATAGCCTATTCACCACTTCATCAAATATTAGATTAGTTTTTGCTACGTTTGGGTATACTTTAATGGAAACTCAGCAATCACTGAATATTGAGCTCCTCCTGGTCTTAAGTCACTTTTCATTAAAAATACCCTATCAACATCTATAATACCAAATTCTCGATCCTTTATGGTCTCTACAATCCCTACCAGTCTTTTCCGCTCCCGTAATGATCTGATTCTGCCGATCGTGAGGTGGGGTGAAAAGCCTCTCTCTTCCCTTGCAAATCCGATTTCTTTCAGTCTTTCCTCTATCGTTTCTTGCAGGATCTTAAGCACATCTGAATCAGATATATCAATCCATATAACCCTTGGTCTTTTTCTATCAGGAAAGAATCCTATACCATTAAACCTTAGCCTGAAAGGTTTGAACAAAGGTGTAACCTTTAGAAGCCTCTCTTTAACCTTCTCAACTGTCTCCTCTGGTATGTGGCCGAGGAATTTCAGTGTTACATGGAGATTCTCTACAGGCACCCACTTTACATCAAGATTATGTTTTCTTAAATCCATTAAAAGGTTATTAATCTCTTTTTTCAGGGTTTCAGTTAAGTTTATTGATATAAAACTCCTTATGCCCACAATCTCACGACCTCGAGCAAGAACTGCAATGCCCCTCCAGCAGCCTTGAGCTTTATCTCTTCTCTTTCGCCCTCGTAAATCATGCCCTTTGACTCTGTCCCGTCCTTCCAGTCAACAGCCATATAAATAAGGCCAACCCTCTTACCCTCCATCGGCTCAGGACCGAGATTTCCTGTTATTGAAAGGGAGAAGTCAGTCCCTCTTTTCTTCCTTATACCCTTTGCCATGGCAATGGCGGTTTCCTCGCTTACAGCACCGTGCTTTCTGATTATAGATCTCCTTACGCCGAGGAGTTTTATCTTTGATTCTGTTGAATAGGAAACCACAGAAGAATCAAAAAACAGAGATGCGCCGGGTAGACTGGTAATGAGATGGCCGATTAGACCTCCTGTGCATGACTCTGCTACGGAAAGCCTAATTTGAGCAGTCTTGAACAGAGAGTGAATCCCATCGAGTATTTCCTTTAAAATATCTGATTCCATAACTGAATCGTAATATTAGTATAGATGCCAGCGATTAAGTCGTCAAGCATTATGCCTGTGCCTCCAGGGATATTCCTCTCGAGGTATCTGATGGGAGGCGGTTTGAGTATGTCGAAGAACCTGAAAAGGAAAAAAGCCACTATGTATGTTGTGAGGTTATCTGGTAGTAAAAGAACTGATAAGGCATAGCCTCCAACCTCATCTATTACTATATGCCCTGAATCCTTTTCGCCGAGCATTATCTCTGCCTCTTTGGAGGCGATGACACCGAGGGGGATTATTAAGAGGAGAAAGATTATATTGGATGATATGGAGGGTTTAAACAGTATAAATAAGAGTGCAGCTACTGCGCTACCGAAGGTCCCAGGTGCTATGGGCATATAACCTACAAAACCGAGAGTTGCTATATTCTTCTTCAATATTTTCAATAATTCAGACACTAAACCCACCAGCTGCATAAATTTGGAGGCTGGC
>JBKBUB010000216.1:0-2700 GCA_046290925.1 Thermodesulfovibrionales bacterium
AGACAGATGGACCAATGCTCCATTTGGGCTGAGTATATGTCATCCTGCCTGTTATGGTGTCAGCGATCTTCTTTACAGGGTCAAACCCCGCAGGTTCTCTGATGCTATCGGTTATATCCCTTTGTAAAGATAGCCCAATTGGCATGTCCTTAAGATAAGTAAAGTTATAGTCAACCATGATCTGATAATTCATGGTCCTTGGTAATAACGGATCATCTTTAACATTGTCATTGTACCTTGTAAATGTGAAATTCAGATTCTGATTTGTGAATGTAGCGCCACATTTCAGAGAAATCCCTTCCCTGTCCTTTGGGGCTCCCTGTATGCCCAGAGTCTCAAAATCCCTCCCCAGATATTCGTATCTTGCCTCATAGAAATACCTCTCGATATTCCCTGAAAACCCAAGCCTCCATGCCTTATCACTTATTCTTCTAAATTCATCAGAGGTATCAGGGTCAAACCTGCTACTGGCTATCTCGAAATCAGCGATGAGTTTCTCCTCTATAATTCGCGAAGTAAGCATGAGGCTTACTACATCACCTTTTCTTTTGCCATTAGCAGTGGAAATCCCATAAGAAAGTGTTGAGCTATCCTCACCTGTGAGATATGTGGCCTTGATCTCGCTTCTGAGCGAGGTTAATGATAGTTTAAAGGAACTTCCTAAGATCTGGTCTTCTTTGTCGAATTTTATTCCAAAACCATGTCGTAGACCGTAAATAGGTGGTGCCCTCACTGAAAATAGCGAAAGCTCAGCTTCTCTATAACCGAGGATCAGGTGCCCTCCTCTTCTCATAAGCCCCTGGGCTGTATAAGGTGTCTCACTTATCTGGATATCACCAACCTCTGTCTTAAGCCTTAATGCATCTCCTTTATGTTCACCTATAAGGAGGAGATCCCTTACGTCAAAACCTTTTTTTACGGCCTGGGTCAAAGGAGATACCCCGGGCAGAATGGGTTCGTCTTGATCTACATATATTGGATTCCCCTCAAGTCTTAGCTCATATACCCCCGTCTTCAATCTTGCCCCAACCTTTCCTATACCTTCTACCTTGCTATAGGGAATTGTGGTATCCGCATGGTCTTTTCTCAGGGTTGAAGAGTAGACACCTGTTATGTCAGCGCCAATAGTGGCCTCTTCAAAGGTACTACTATGCCTTGTGGTAAAGGAGATATTCTTTTCGCGTTGCCTTCCTTCTTTGTCTATGGCGGTTATACTTAGATTATGCACCCCCGATGGCATGACCATAAGAGGTTTATATTCAAACCCCTCCTCTCTGACAGTGAGCAATTGGGTTATGTCAGTTCCATCGAGGATTACTACGAGGGTGCTGAGGTTAATGAGTTCTAAGAATTCAACCTTTATATCAGGCTTTTTACCGATAACCTCTGTATTCTCAGAAGGGGTGACTGCGCGGACCCAGTCTTTCTCTTGCATTTCTGCCTCTATAATTGTGAAAGGAAAGAGTATAAATAAGGCACAGACACATATGGAGGGAGAGATTCTCCTCATATCTCCTCCTTTGTTGTCTCTTCTAATTCATCCTTATCCTGTCCCACAACTTAGGCCTGCCTCATCTTGTCGCAATGAATATCATATACTACCCTTTTACCACATCTTGGTCAGGATGTCAACTTATCGCGTTTCCTCAAAAATAATCTCTTCGAAAAGGTGAATGGGTGAATGGCTGAAGTGATTAGGCTGAAGGCTGAAGTGATTAGGCTGAAGGCTGAAGAGAATAGGCTGCGAGCCTCTTCCCTATCGCCTTAAGCCTTAAGCCTAACGCCTAAAGCCTTAAGCCTATTCGGTCGCACTGTCGCACTATTAACTATCGCACTGAGTTGTCGCAATCCCTTCTAAATGAGGTCGGCTGAGGCTGAAGGAATTAGGCTGAAGGCTATTACCTAACGCCTACCGCCTAAAGCCTTAGCCCTTACGCCTAACCGCAACATTGTCAAAGAGCTATCTCAAACTTATCAGATTTATCCTGAAAATATAAATTAATTTTTTTATGGGATTATAAGCCGTATTCTATCGATTTCCACTTACATTTCCACTTATTTCCACTTACGAAGTGGCAATAACACTTACAGACCAACCCACTACTACAGGAAAAGGCGGCTTAAAATGAAGATACGATTACCCGTAGTTGTCATCTTGCTTTTAATACCCACCCTTGTCCTTGCCCTTGATGGCATGGTTGTGAAGGTTAAGGATGGGGATACGGTTGTTATTGCCCCTGACGGTGGCGGTGCATTCTTTGTCTGTAGGCTCTATGGGATCGACGCCCCTGAGAGGTCAGGGCAGTCCTATGGCGAGGAGGCAACCTTGGCTCTTAAGCGGATGATCCTCGGTGAGCTTGTTGATGTAGAGACCACAGGGGCTAAGACATACAATCGGGAGGTCTGTAAGCTGCGGAGAAAACGAGACCGCCTCGATGTAAACCTTACGATGGTAACTCAGGGCCATGCCTGGGCATATCGTAAGTATCTCAAAAGACCCTATGCCTCAGAATACATCGAGGCGGAAGAAGGTGCAAGAAAAAATAAACAGGGACTCTGGCATGACACAAACCCAACCCCGCCCTGGGAGTTCAGGGCAATGAAAAGGAGGCATTAAGATGGCAAATCCACAGGTAGAAGATGGCTACACAAGAATCGCACATGAACTCCTCGATGCCATGCTTGCTACAGAATTCACAG
>JBKBUB010000217.1:0-2689 GCA_046290925.1 Thermodesulfovibrionales bacterium
CAGACAGAACGCAAGGAGGAGAGGCACGCCCTTACTCTCTGGGATGGGTGCGGGGTAGCCTCCAAATTTATGCAACGTTTGGGTTTATTCAACATTAAGGTAAATTTTTTTTCGATTTATCTGTTCAGTTGGGCCTGTAAAGAATTCACAATAATGAAAATTTCCATCTAATTGTAAAGAAAAGAGCCTTTTTGTTATATTTTAATATGCTTAGAATATTAATAATTCTTATTGTTCTTTTTCTTTTCCCCTTTTCAGGCCTTACAGAGACAAGGGAATTTTATCTCGACAATGGCCTTAAGGTAATAATAATTGAGGATCACAAGGTTCCAATCACCACATTTCAGATATGGTACAGGGTTGGTTCGAGGAATGAGGTTTCGGGCAAAACCGGACTGAGTCACCTCCTCGAGCATATGATGTTTAAAGGAACCCCCGTGTACGGGCCAAAGACATTTTCAAAGATTATACAAAGAAACGGCGGAGTAGACAACGCCATGACCACAAAGGACTATACAATGTATTTTGAAACACTTTCATCGGATCGTATAAGTATAGCCATAGACCTCGAATCTGACAGGATGCGAAATCTCATACTCGACCCAAAAGAAACGATCTCCGAGAGGAATGTCGTTATGGAGGAAAGAAGGCTTAGATATGAAGATGACCCTCAGAACTCTCTCTTCGAGTTGGTTACAGCTACAGCCATTATGAACCATCCCTACAGAAATCCTGTTATAGGTTGGATGTCTGACTTATCCAACCTCAAGGTTGATGATTTAAGGGAATTCTACAAAGCATATTATAGGCCCAACAATGCCTTCATCGTTGTTGCAGGGGATATCAAGTCTGACGATATATTAGAAAAGATTAAATCTGCCTTCGGGAAGGAAGCAGGAAGTGTGTCGAAGCCCCAAATAAAGGATGTCACGGTTGAGCCTCAGCAGAAGGGAGAAAAAAGACTTATTCTTAAAAAGGAGGCTGAATTACCATATATACTTATTGCATATCACACACCAAGCATACCCCATGAGGACAGTTATGCCCTTGATGTCCTGAGCACAATCCTTTCAGGTGGTAAGAGTTCACGCATTCACAGGTCCTTGATTTATGACAAAAAGATTGCGCTGGATGCCGGTTCAGATTACAGCGGCATGTATAAAGATCCCTTCCTCTTCTTTCTCTGGGCAACTGCTTCTCCAGGAAAAGAGATAGCAGAGATTGAAAAGGCTCTATACGATGAGATAGACAGGATAAAGAATGAACCCCCTTCGGAAAGAGAACTTCAAAAGGCAAAGAACCAGATAGAATCATTCTTTATCTTCAGTCAGGACTCGCTTTACATGCAGGCAATGATTACAGGAAGGTTCGAGGTCCTCGGTGACTGGAGACTTAAGGATAAATATCTGGAAGGGATAAGAAAGATCAGGCCTGAAGATGTCCAGAGGGTGGCAAAAAAGTATCTAATTGAAGACAACAGGACAGTAGGGATATTGATCCCGACAAAGGATTTAAAATGAGAAATTTAAGACGCTGGAAAATCTTGCTTATCTCTTTAATTATTAATCTCACATTTTTAAGCGGACAATCTTTCCCTTTTGCCCTCGATATAAAGAGGCATGTTTTACCTAATGGTCTCACAATATTACATGTAGAACGACATAATCTTCCTATAATCACTGTTACCCTCCTAATCAAGGCAGGCCCATTTTATGAACCTGCACAAAAGGCAGGGCTTGCAAACCTGACGGCAGAACTCCTTACAGAGGGTACAAAGAAAAGAACGGCAAAAGATATAAGTGAGGAGATAGAATTTATAGGCGCAAGCCTCGATTCATCGGCAGGGAGTGATTTCTCAACAATCAACCTCTCTGTTTTAAAGAAAGACATAGATACAGGATTTGAGATATTCTCAGATATTCTCTTAAATCCAACCTTTCCAGAAGAAGAGATAAAACGAAAAAAGGATATTATAATAGGTAGCCTGAGACAAAGCGAGGAAGACCCGTCCTTTGTTGTTGACAGAGTCTTCAGAAAAGAGGTTTACGGCGACCATCCCTATGGAAGGTTGATTACAGGCACTGAAGAGACAATCAGCAGGATAAACAGAGAAGACATCGTAAAGTTTCATCACGATTATTACAGGCCAAACAATGCAATACTATCTATAGTTGGAGACATAACCAGCGAAGAGTTACAAAACCTTATAGATAAATACCTCGCTAAGTGGGAGAAGTCATCAATACCTGCAGAGCCCAAAGTATCGGAAGTAGCAAAGGGAAAAAAGGTCATACAAATTGACAAAGACCTTACTCAGGCGAATATAATCATCGGAAACAGGGGCATTAAAAGGGAAGACCCTGATTACTATGCTGTAGCAGTGATGAACTATATCTTAGGCGGCGGCGGTTTCTCCTCAAGACTCATGCAGACCATAAGGGACGAGATGGGGCTTGCCTATGATATCCACAGTTTTTTTGACTCGAGAAAGAAAGGCGGCCTTTTCAGTATTAACGTACAGACAAAGAACGAAACAGCAAATACAGTGATAGAAGAGATCTTAAAGGAATTAAAAAGGATAAAGACCGAATCAGTTTCGGATCAGGAATTAGACGATGCAAAGGCATATCTTACAGGTAGTTTTACAAGAAGATTCGACACGAATAGGAAGATTTCTGACATGCTCGTG
>JBKBUB010000218.1:0-2681 GCA_046290925.1 Thermodesulfovibrionales bacterium
AATGTAGAGATTTCTAAATTGGGCTCTACTAAAGAACAGGGTGCGACATCCCTTGTAAGGAGTTCAGGCAACAACACCTTTATTGTCAATCAGGAAGGGATACTGCATGCCTTGGAGAATCCATCTCAGTTAATGACCGATGCACGGCTTCAACCCAATTATGTGAACGGTCGTCAGGAAGGTTTTATGCTCAGAGAAGTTAGAAATGGTGGTATCTACCAGAGCCTGGGACTTCAAAATGGGGATGTCCTCTTAAGGATAAATAATTACGACATAACAAATCCTGAGATAGCATTACAGGCCTTTACAGCGCTGAAGGGGATGGACAGGGTTGGCCTTGATATAATCAGAAATGGTACAAGGATGACCCTTAATTATCAGATAAGGTGAGGAGGAACATGACGGTTCGATACGACGGTGCGACAGTGAGGCAGAGAGAAAGCTTACGATACAGGAAACAGGATTTACGATTCATGGTTGTTTGTATCCTCTGTCTTGTATCCTGTATCTTTCATCCTCTATCCGGTGCCTTTGCTCAACCTGTCAAAGAGGCGGACCTAACGGATAAGCCTAAGGAGCAAAAGGTTGCTTTTAACTTTGTTGATGTGGAGCTACCTGTCATAACAAAGTTTATATCCGAGATAACAAAAAAGAATTTTATCTTTGATGAGAGGGTAAAGGGAAAGATAACGATTATAGCTCCCTCAAAGATAAGCATTAATGATGCCTATAACCTTTTCCTTTCTGTCCTCGAATTGAAGGGTTTTACTATAGTACCTTCAGGTGTTGATGCCTATAAGATAATCCCATCCTCAGAGGCGAAACAGAGAGGGATAGAGATTGCAAAGGACAGAGAACCGGTAAAGGAAAACTATATTGCCCGTCTTATACCCTTGAAACATATCTCCTCTGAAGAGGCTATTAAGTTTATTCAGCCCCTCGTATCCCGTGATGGCTATTCCTCTGCCTTCGGACCTGGAAACCTAATCCTTGTTATTGACTCAGGGCTTAATATTGAAAAGATCCTTAATGTAATCGAGAATATTGATCAGGCTACAATGAGGGAGATGCCAGAGATTATATATCTCAAGCACGGTAGCGCTGATTCTGTGGCGAGGATTATAAATGAGGGTATGACAAAGAAAAAGCTTACCCCACAGACTTCTGCAGAAGAACCAAAGGCAGTTTCTGATTCAAGACTCAATGCCGTCATCCTTTTTGGAGACAGGAACTCGAGGGAGATCATGAAGTCCCTTATTGCCCTTTTAGATGTCCCTTCTCGGGAGGCACAGGGAAGGATAAATGTCTATTTCCTCGAAAATGCTGATGCCACAGAGATGGTTAAATCCCTTGAGAATGTAATAAAGGCCTCTCAGACGCAGAGACAGGTTACTGCCACACCAGGGGCACCTCCGGTGACCCCCTTTGAGGCAGCAGGGGCAATAAATATCACTGCTGATAAGGCAACGAACGCTCTCATTATAGTAGCGTCTCCCTCTGATTATCAGAACCTGCTTCAGGTCATTAAACAGCTTGACAGGAGGAGGAGACAGGTCTATGTAGAGGCAATGATCGTTGAGGCCTCTGTGGATAAACTGCGGGAGTTGGGTGCTAAGTGGAGGGTAATGGCTCGGAGCCAGGGTGAGCCAGTAGTAATAGGAGGTTTTGGCACTCTCGATCCCTCTTCAATACAGTCTGTTATCTATGGCCTCGAAGGTGTTACTATCGGCGGGATGGGTAATTTTTTAAAGATACCTGTTATAACGACTGATGCTAATGGAAACCCCACTGTAACAGATCTTACAGTTCCTGGATTTGCAGCCCTCTTCAGCCTCGATGATTTTAGGGATGCTGTAAATGTCCTTTCAACACCCCAGATACTCACCTCGGACAATAAAGAGGCAGAGATAGTGGTTGGTGAGAATGTGCCCTTTATATCAAAGAGAGAAAGGGATCTGACAACAACAGGAACGATATTAAGTTCCATAGAAAGAAAGGATGTTGGCATAACATTAAAGATAACTCCTCAGATAACAGAGGGAGATTATGTGAAGCTTGATATATATCAGGAGATATCATCGCTCAAGCAGGACTCAGAGACCATCCTGATAAATATAGGACCTACCACCACAAAGAGGTCAACTAAGACCTCTGTTGTCGTGAAGGATAGAGAGACCGTTGTTATTGGCGGTCTCATGCAAGAAAGGGACGAAGAGAATCTCAGGAAGATGCCTGTTCTTGGCGATATCCCAATCCTCGGGTGGCTCTTCAAACATAAACGCACAGAAAAAAGGAAGACAAATCTTCTTGTGTTCCTTACACCTCATATCGTTAAGGACTCTGAAAGGCTCACGGAGTTAACGATTCAAAAGAGGAGGGAGATGGCCATGAACGAGGCTCAATATGTGGAAGGAGAGGTTCTTATTAAATTCAGAGAGGGTGTTTCTGATAAAAGGGCGATGGAGATTATTGAAGGAGAAAGGGCTACTTTGTTGAGGGTAATTGAGGGGACAGGGATATATCATATAAGATTACAGAAGGGCGATGATGTCATTGGGCTTATAAAGAGGCTCTCAAAATTGCCAGAGGTAGACTATGCGGAGCCTAATTACATAATAAGAAAAAGGGATATTAGATGACAGCAATAAGGGATGATGATGTTGATATATCCCTATTAAAAG
>JBKBUB010000219.1:0-2673 GCA_046290925.1 Thermodesulfovibrionales bacterium
CTTGAGTCAGTCACAGAATATGTAAAATCCCACGGGATAAATTTCCCTAACATATTTGATAGAGATGGGAAGATGATCAGAGCATTTGGTGTAATAGGAACTCCAACCCATATCATTGTTGACAAAAAAGGGACAATAAAATACAGAGATGCACAAACGCCCGAGGATTTAGAAAAGCACTTAAAAGAGCTTGAATGATGATTTTGATGTATAGCTTTAAGGTAGGCTAATTATTTTATATCACGGAAATAGGGATGTTCCAACACTATTTGACACGTATTATTATTTTATGATAGTTTATAACCTATTGATTTTCAAGGAAACCCCTTGTTGCCGGAGTGGCGGAATTGGTAGACGCAAGGGACTTAAAATCCCTCGGAACTTAGTTCCGTATCGGTTCGAGTCCGATCTCCGGCACCAAATCATCTATTAACCCAAACGTTGCAAAAATTAGCCTGATATTCGGTGAAGTGGTGAATAGGCTATAGGCTGAAGGCTGAAGTTACTCTTAGGCCTATCGCCTTAAGCCTTAAGCCTAAAGCGTATCGCCTATATTTGAGGCATGCCAGCCTCCAAATTTATGCAACTGATGGGTTAAGTCTTTACCTTTACCTGTAACTCCACAACATTCGAGTCTTTTGTCATTGTTGCCTTTCCATTTAATATGGCACCTTCGGAGACAGATAATTTTGGCGTATTTATATCGCCTGTTATCTCCCCTTTACCTTTAATCTCTATTATCTCCTTGGCGGTAACCATTCCCTCTATCTTTCCTCCGACGATAACTCCATTCGCCCTCACATCGCCTGTCAATGTGCCTTTTTCACCTATAATGAGCCAGTCTGATTCAATATTGCCTTCCACGCTTCCGTCTATCCTTATCGTCCCCTTTGTCTTAATATCGCCTTTAAAGGATGAGTTCACGCCAATAAAGGACTCGAGCTTTTCATTATTCTTTCTCAAAAACATCATCTCCTCCCTTCAATAAATGGCACAGGATTCACAGGCCTGCCATCCTTCCATATCTCATAGTGTGAATGCGGTCCTGTAGCATTTCCTGTAGCACCTGAATAGGCAATTATATCTCCTCTTTTGACCTGTTGGCCAACCTTTACAAGATTAGAACTATTGTGGGCATAAAATGTCGAGTAGCCAAGGCCGTGTTCGACCACAACGAGGTTGCCGCTGCCACCACTCCAGCCCGAAAAACTCACGACGCCATCTGCTGTAACCTTTACAGGAGTGCCTGACGAAGCAGATATGTCAATACCAGAATGAAAGTCATCTCCGCCGTGAAGAGGATTTTCTCTCTTTCCGAAATAGGAGGTAATTCTTCCTGGTAAAGGCCAGCCCTTTGGAGTTGCCATATAAATTTCTTTCTGTGTCCTCAGATATTCTCTAATACCCGTTACAGTGTCCATGGTCTTTTTTATCTGTTCCCTGAGAGCCTCCATATCCAGGGACCCTGCATCACCAAGCTGAACATTCTCGAGGATTTTTTCCTTAGAACCGAGAGAGAATATCCTTCTGAATTCTGCCTCTGTTCTTTTTAGGGCGTTGATAGTTGCCCTTAATTCAATGAACTGGTTTGAATAGTAAAGGAGTTTTTCTTCCATCTTTTGATACTCCATAGCCTTTACTCCTATAGAGATGATATAGACCGAGCCCATAAGCCACAGAAAAATAGAGATAATTATTCCGATTGAGGGGATCTTGAGATTAACAGGTTTAGAATTACTATGCGGGATAAGCATAATCGTAACAGGAGTGAAGGCCTTCTTCAAGAATACCCTGACCTTACTCATATCTTACCTCCCTTTTACCTTTTTCAATACGACCGATTATGTATGAATCATAGCCTTCTTCTTTTAGGCTTGATATGGCCTTCTCAGCATGTTGTCCTGAAACAATGGCGATATAACCAATTCCCATGTTAAATGTTCTCCTCATATCCTCAATCGGTACCTTACCCATCTCCTCAATTAAACTGAATATCGGCTGTACAGGCCAGGAACCATTTATTATTACGGCAGCAAGACCCTCTGACAATATCCTTGGCAGGTTCCCAGTTATGCCCCCCCCTGTAATGTGAGCAAGACCTTTTATAGGTATGTCGTTGTCTTTGAGACGGTTAACGGCCTTTACATAGATTCTTGTGGGTCTCAATAGTTCTTCGCCAAGGGTCTTATTTAGCTCAGGGATATAATCCGAAAGAGCCATCTTCTTAAGATCAAAAAAGACCTTTCTGACCAGAGAATATCCGTTGCTATGGAGGCCATTTGAGGTGATGCCTATTATAACATCTCCTGATTCTATACTCGAACCATCGATAATATCTCTTTTTTCTACAACACCGACAGCAAACCCTGCGAGGTCATATTCTTCATCGCTGTAAAAACCTGGCATCTCTGCTGTCTCACCGCCTATAAGAGAACAACCTGCCTCCTTACAACCCTCAACTATTCCCTCAATGACCTTAACAGCCTTCTCGGGCACAAGCCTTCCCGTAGCAAAATAATCAAGGAAGAACAATGGCTCAGCACCTGATGTAAGGACATCATTCACAGACATCGCTACGAGATCTATACCAACTGTCTCATGCCTGTCAGCCATAAAGGCTATCTTTAATTTTGTACCAACACCATCGGTTCCGCTGACGAGAACAGGTTCCCT
>JBKBUB010000021.1:0-245 GCA_046290925.1 Thermodesulfovibrionales bacterium
AATTGTTGATAAGTCAAGCTTACTTACGTCGTCGAATAAATCACAGTCGCTTTAGTAAAGGCGTTGTAGGCTGCTCATCATTGCTTATTTCTAAAGATAACCATCAGATATCTATATTACTCGCATCAAGGGCGTGCTTTATAATAAACTCCTTTCTCGGTTCGACCTGGTCACCCATGAGGATTGAGAATATCTCATTAGCCTGAACACTATCCTCAATACTGACCTGGAGAAGTGTTCTCTTT
>JBKBUB010000021.1:255-11450 GCA_046290925.1 Thermodesulfovibrionales bacterium
TTTCCCATAATTGTTGAGGATTCATCTCTCCCAGACCTTTATATCTCTGAATGCTGAGACCCTTTCTGGCAATCTCGAAGACAAGGCTGATTAATCCTGATGTATCAGCAACCTCCCTTTCTCCTTCCCTTGTAACCAGTCTTAAAGGCATGCCTAAATCCTTTATAACTCCATAAAGTGCCTCAAGTTCCCTGTATTCAGGAGAAAGGAGAAGCCCTATATCAATCCTTAATTTATAATTCTGCCTTCTCAGTTCAACTCCAAAACCTTCATGCTCTTCATCATCATAGATCTCCCCGACCTTGATATCAGGTATCTCTGTCTTTATTTTTTCTACGAGATTCATAAGGGCTTCCCTGTCCTTCATCACCCCTTTATTAGCACCTTCCCTGAGCAAAAACCTTAAAATGAGAGAGTCCCTTCTCCTCCTGCTAAACCAATCGAGGAGCCTCTCATAGCTTATTATCTTTTTTAAGTGCGGGATGATCGCCTTGCCCTTTACCTCATTTCCTTTTACAAAAAGCGATATCTCTTCAGATGCCAATTCGAGTAACATATTCTGAAGCTCTGCCTCGCTCTGTATGTATCTCTCCGTCCTTCCTCTCTTGACTTTGTAAAGTGGAGGCTGTGCTATGTAAAGATGTCCCCTTTCTATTACATCAGGCATCTGCCTGTAGAAAAAGGTTAGAAGGAGTGTCCTTATATGGGCACCATCGACATCTGCATCAGTCATAAGTATAACCTTGTGATACCTTATCTTTGATATATCAAAATCATCAGGCCCAATGCCTGTGCCGAGGGCCGTAATCAAGACCCTTATCTCCTCGGAGGTCAGCATCTTATCAAATCTTGACTTTTCAACATTCAGTATCTTTCCCCTGAGGGGAAGTATTGCCTGGAATCTCCTATCCCTCCCCTGTTTCGCTGAACCACCGGCAGAATCGCCCTCAACGATGAAGAGTTCACTCTGGGCAGGGTCTTTTTCAGAACAGTCTGCAAGCTTTCCTGGAAGTCCTGTATCCTCGAGCGCCCCCTTTCTCCTCGTCAGTTCCCTTGCCTTTCGAGCCGCCTCTCTTGCACGGGCTGCCTGAATCGCCTTTTCTATGATCTTCCTTGCAACAGAGGGATTTTCTTCGAAATATGTAGAGAGGGCGTCGTTTACTATTGATTCAACTATACCCTTTACCTCGCTGTTACCGAGTTTCATTTTTGTCTGACCCTCGAACTGTGGATTTGGCAGTTTTACGCTTATAACTGCCGTGAGTCCTTCCCTAATATCCTCTCCTGATATTACCTCCTTGCCATTCTTAAGGATGCCCGAGGATGTTCCATAATTATTGGCTGTACGAGTCAAGGCAGACTTAAAGCCTACAAGATGCGTTCCCCCTTCCCTGGTGTTTATATTGTTTGCAAAGGTAAAGATAGTTTCCGCATATCCATCATTGTATTGAAGGGCTATTTCAACTGTTATATCATCCCTTTGTCCTGAGACATAAATAGGTTTGGGGTGCAGTGGCGTCTTGTTCTTGTTAAGATGCTCTACAAAGGAAACTATTCCTCCCTTATAAAGGAATTCCTGGGTCTTGTCTGTCCTCTCGTCATGGATGGATGTCCTTAGGCCGCTATTTAAAAAGGCCAGTTCCCTCAATCTCTGAGAGAGAATATCAAAGCTGAAGTCAGTGACCTCAAATATCTCTGGGTCAGGCTTAAATGTGACCTTTGTGCCACGTCCCTTTGTCTTTCCCACAACAGTCAAGGGGGTTACAGGCTTACCCCTCTCGTATCTCTGCTGATAGACCTGACCATTCTGTTTTATCTCAACCTCGAGCCACTCTGAAAGGGCATTTACAACAGAGACACCAACACCATGCAGCCCTCCTGATATCTTATAAGCCTTTGATTCGAACTTACCTCCTGCATGCAACTCTGTCAATGCTACCTCTGCAGCAGACCTTCCCTCAGGGTCTCCGGGATGGGGAGCCGTTGGAATGCCCCTTCCATCATCGATTACAGTGGCACTTCCATCATGATGTAATATAACCTCGATATTTTTACAAAAACCAGCAAGGGATTCATCAACACTGTTGTCAACAACCTCATACAGGAGATGATGAAGCCCCTCAATCCCTGTAGAGCCTATATACATGGCAGGTCTCATCCTGACTCCATCGAGACCTTTGAGGATCTTTATATCCTCAGCCCTATAGGTTTCTTCTATGGTGGTTACTTCCTTTTTGTCCATCCTTATTATTCAAATCCTCCTCTTAAAGCCTCATCGGCATAATAACGCATTTATAATTTTCCTCTCCTTCCTCCATCAGCAGACTCGGGCTCAATTGATCATGCAGTGCAAAGGAAACAATATCCCCTTTCATTGCTAATAAAGAGTCAATAATATATCGAGCATTGAATCCTATTTCCAGGGCATCTCCACTGTACTCTACCCCAATCTCATCCCTTGCCTCTCCAAGGTCAGGGTTAGATGAAGAAATGACAAGGAGACCGTCAGATATATCCATCTTTACAGCATTGCTCTTTTCCCTCGACATTATGGATACCCTCTTTAAGGTCTTTAGGAAATCCTCCCTCTTTAATTTAAGCACCTTATCATTCCTGGGTATTACCTGTTCATAATTCGGATAGGTTCCTTCAATCAATCTCACGAGAAAGTCCGTCTCGGCAATCTTAAAAAGGACATGGTTCTTCCCGATCTTGAAAGAGATGCTTTCTACACCGTTAACAAATTTTCCTATCTCTGAGGCTGCCTTTCTTGGAATAATCAACCTCTTTTCTTCTTTTATGTTATGCCCTGTTTCCTTAATGATAAGGGTAAGTCTGTGACCATCTGTCCCTACTACATTTATTACCCCCCCTGGTTTTATGTGAAAGAGAAGACCGTTCAGAGTGTATCGCGTGTCCGCCTCTCCAGCAGAATAGATAGTCCTTTCTATTATCTCAACGAGGTCGTCCGAATTAAATACTATCTCTTCCTCTGTTTCTATCCCAGGCCAGGCCGGGAACTCAGAAGAGGGAAGACAGGCAAGTCTAAATCTGCTCTTTCCGGAGATTCCTTTAACCCACTGCCCATCCTCGGAATCGAGGGTGATATCTCCCTCCAACTCCCGGACTATCTCGAGCAACTTTTTTGCGGGGATACACATCTTTCCTGGTCTCTGAACCGTTGCCTCAACAGGTTCTTTTATAGCTAACTGGAGGTCCGTGGCGTAAATAAAAGCCTTTTGTTCTTCGGTATCGAGTAAAAAATGGCTCAAAATGGGCATCGTATTTTTCTTATCCACTATATTCTGTATGTTCTGGAGTTTATCCTGAATCTCCTCTTTACTTACAGTGATCTTCATCTGAACCTCCTGTTATTGTTTTATCCTGTTGATAAGGCTATCAACAAGCCTTTTAAAATCATCATCAGTCGAGATCCTTTCCTCGACCTGCTTACAGGAATAGATTACTGTTGCATGGTCCTTCCCGCCGAAGTTTTTTCCAATATCGCTTAAAGACAGATTCAACAGTTTCTTAGATATATACATGGCTATCTGCCTCGGAATGGCTATCTCCTTTGTCCGCTTCTTTGACTTCATATCCTGGCATTTGATACCAAAGGCCTCTGCCACGGTCTTCTGTATCTGTTCTACATTGATTGGCCTTACCTCATCCACGATTATGTCCTTTAATAGATCCTTAGCAAGCTGGATTGTTATACTCTCTCCTGTCAGGGCAGTATGGGCACCGAGCCTTATCAGGCAACCCTCCAGGTCCCTTATGTTTGACTTTATCTTAGAGGCCAGAAATTCCACTACATCATCAGAGAGATAAAGCCTGTCCATTGCAGCCTTTTTCTGTATAATCGCCATCTTAAGTTCAAGTTCAGGAGGCTGTATATCAACGGTCAAACCCATGCCAAACCTCGACCTGAGTCTATCTGTTATGTCCTTTATATCCTTTGGAGGCCTGTCGCTCGTGAGCACGATCTGTTTTTGCCTCTCGTAAAGGGCGTTTATAGTATGAAATAATTCGTCCTGAGTGGCATTCTTCCCTGAAAAAAACTGGACATCATCAAGGAGGAGCATATCAAGGCTTCTGTACTTAGCCTTCATTTCCTCTGCCTTCTGATGTCTCATGGCAGAGACGAACTCATTCGTGAATTGTTCGGAGGAGACATAGATTATATTAAAGTCCCTCTTTTTATCAGCCACATGATTCCCTATTGCTGTAAGGAGATGGGTCTTGCCGAGACCAACACCACCATATATAAAAAAAGGATTATAGGTAACGCCAGGGGAATCGGCAACAGCCTTTGCAGAGGCAAAGGCAACCTGATTGCTCTGACCTGTCACAAAGTTCTCAAAGGTATACTTAGGATTGAGATAGATGCCTTTGTTAGCAAGTCTCTGCTTCCTCGATTCAAGTTTTGCATCGAGCCTTCTTATCTCCTCTGCTTCCTTCTCTGCTATCTTGAATTTAATATTAAAGGAAAAACCTGTTACCTCTTGCATGACCTCACTAATGATATTTGGATAATAATCATCTATCCATTCCTTAAAAAATCTATTAGGAATGTCTATAATAGCATTCTGGTCTTTAAGTTGTGCTAATTTAACAGGCTTAAACCATAATTCAAAGACATGGGTCCCAACCCTTTTTTCGATTAAGGAAAGGCTTTTCTCCCATATCTCATCTATCTTCATTTAACCTCCCACCGCTTTTTTCCTTTTTTTTCATAAAACTTTTGACATTACCCCAGTTATTAACAATTTGTTAATAATATGTTAATAAATACTACAGAGAGAACTTATTATACCTCATAACATGTTAGAGAGCAAGGTAAATAAATGTTGAAACATTATAAGGCCAGGGCTGAATGGTCTTATAAACAATCTAAAAAAGACTTTTAAATAAATTTTTAACATCAACAAAAACCGATTTCGAGACCCGATAACCATAGTTCTTCAGTACTTCAGAAGTTATTTAATATATGACTAACATCTCAACAGGTCTATCTATCTAATACAATAAATCTTTTATATATATTAAACAGATATAGTTACACCCTTCTTTCTAAGATAGGAATCAATAAAGATATCTATCTCTCCATCCAAAACAGCATCAACATTTCCAACCTCAATACCTGTTCTATTATCCTTCACAAGCCTGTAAGGCTGTAAAACATAGGACCTTATCTGATTACCCCAGGCTATCTCTTTTTTATCACCCACAATACCCTCAAGTTTCCTCTCTTGCTCTTTTACCTGAAGGTCATAGAGACGGGCCTTTAATATCTTCAAAGCCATCTCCTTATTCCTGTGCTGGGACCTTTCACTCTGGCAGGAGACAACAATCCCTGTAGGAACATGCGTGATTCTCACTGCTGATGATACCTTATTTACATGCTGACCGCCAGCACCTGAGGCCCTAAAGGTATCTATCTTTAGGTCATCCTCCTTGATATCTATCTCTATGTCCTCTTCTATCTCAGGGTAAACGAGAACAGCAGCAAAAGATGTATGCCTCCTTTTGTTAGCATCAAAGGGTGATATCCTTACAAGCCTGTGGACACCTCCTTCACCCTTAAGATAACCATAGGCATATTTACCCTTCACGCTAAAGGTAACGCTCTTGATACCTGCCTCGTCACCAGGAAGGATGTCGAGTATCTCTACCTCAAAATTGTGTCTCTCCGCCCATCGAATATACATCCTTTCGAGCATTTCTGCCCAATCCTGACTCTCTGTCCCTCCGGCTCCGGGATGAATCGTGACTATAGCATTGTTTCTATCAAGCTCACCTGAGAGGAGGTGTCGTGTTTCTATTTCCTCAAAAAGCCTTCCAATAGACTTTATACCCTCCTTTAACTCAGCGACAAAAAGCTCCCCACCTTCTTCCTCGAGGATTGCTAATGAGGCTTCGAGGTAATCAATCTTGCCTGTAAGTTCATCAAAGGGTTCCAATATGTCTTCAATCTTTGCCTTTTTCTTCTGAAGTTCCTTCAAGGCGCCAATCGAAGACCATACAGACTCCTTTGATAGTTCAACTTCTATCTCTTCTATCTTTCTCCTGAGACCATCGACATCAAAGATAACCTCTTAATGTCTCTATCTTCATCCTTAAATCATTCAATTCCTGTCTTAATTCGTCCACCATTAACATCTTTACTCTCCCTTATATTTTATTTTGTTTAACTTAGCCCACCAGTTGCATAAATTTGGAGGCTGGCATGCCTCAAAAACTTTTATAATGCGATTTGATATTAAATGTGATTGCTTAATCAAGACCATACCTGTGGTGCCGTTTAATAAGAACCACTTATGTTTATTGAATGTTGCTATAGGTATCGCAGATAAAAGTTTTTTCACCATGCCAGCCCAAATGATAGACTAATTTTTGCAACGTTTGGGTTAATCTCTTTCACTAATCACTTATTACCGTTGGTGCACCGTTCATTTCTGTTATTGCCTGATAGAGTTTCTCTGAATTTATTCGATTAAGTAGATCCTTCGTCCTCAATAAACGGGTCGCCTCATTAAGATAATCTTCATCCCTCCAGTGTTCATCCCTGTGAACCTCTATATATACCCTTCCATTGTTGAATCCTATCTTAACAGGTTGTCTTACTATGGTAACAGGCGTACCAACAGGCACGACATTGAAAAGTACTGGTATATCCTCGGGATAGAGCCTCAGACAGCCATGGGTGACCTTCCTTCCCACTGCCCATGGTCTATTCGTACCATGAATCAGATAACTGCCGAGAGAAAGTCTCAGGGCATGACTGCCCAGGGGATTATCAGGCCCCGGGGGTACCACATTGGGAAGTTCAGGTCTCTCTTTCCTGATGGATTGAGGGACGCGCCAGGGTGGATTCTTTATCTTCTCTATAATCCTGAATCTTCCTACCGGTGTCTCTTTGCCATCGTCACCAATACCTATGGGATAGGTTCTGACAAAATCCCTTCCACCCTTTTTATAAAAATAATAAAGTCTCATTTCTGATATATTTATAACTATTCCATTACGGCTTGAGTCAGGAAGTATCCATGAGGAAGGAATAAGGACAGCCGAACCATTCTTTGGGACGAAGGGATCAAGGTCAGGATTTGCATCCACTATCTCGTTGTAACCGAGATTAAATCTCCTCGCTATCTCTATCAGAGACTCATTGTCCTTAACCTTGTATTCCCTTATGGCACCAATTATCGACAAATCCTTTTTCAGGAGAAAAACATCGGCACGAGCCTCAGGTGTTGATAAATACATCAACCCGAGAAATACATTTAAGATAATGCAGATGTTGCGATAAAATTTATTCTTTGATACCTTGCTCATAGTTTACAGTTCTTATTAGAGCAGTAGTCTGAGTAAGGAATAAATTTATTTTCCATTCTTAGATTACCTCAACCTTGTCATTCCCATGAAAATGGGAATCCATAAAATCCCACAGATACTGGATTCCTGCTTCCGCAGGAATGACTACTCATGAGTTTATTGCCTCCTTATGTGAATAGTATGCAAGTGAGCTACATTAGTGAGTTAGACTCAAGTGATTTAGGACTAATTCACTACTTAGCCACTTTACCACCTCACCTATTAACCAATAATAGGTTAATTTTTGCAACATTTGGGTCTATTTAATACCACATCATTGCCTCAAAATCAGGGGTGGGGACAATTATAGAGATATAGCCTCTCCAGGGACATCTCTCCATCTCCTCTCCGTTCCTAATGACTGTTATAAAAAAGTTTATCTCATCCCTTTCCTTTGCCAAGAGGTCATTGAAAGGTATGGCGCACTCTATAATATCACCCACAGCATAGTCCTTGATCTCCTTTACTCTGCTCCAGCCTTCTTCGTCCCTTCTGTAAAGTGCGACTCCTTCTTTGCCCAAGGGGATGTAAATCTTGAACGCATGAGGCTTGATCGTCTCTATAGTGATGGCAGAAGATTCTGGAAAATCTACAAATGGAACAGATGGATCTATCCTTATGAATAGCGTATCCTGATTGAATCCGTAATAGATTCTCGTTATCAGGCTTTCAGAACTATGCATACTACCACCTGTCCTGCCAACATCTATATATGCAGCCTGATACCACTCGAAATAGCTCGTCATTATACCATCTATCTTTGGAAATATAAATCCCCTTATCCCTATTGAAGGCTCTGTAGCCCTGTCCTCTTTCAAGACAGGCACGTAAAGAAAGGAAGGTATATCAGCACCTATCTCCTTGTAAACCTTCATAAGATTGAGACGAAAGAGTTCGTCAAAATCCTTTGCATTCTCTGTGGAGTGTTCATCGCCATACCACCAGTTCCAGTCGCTTCCTTCAGCAATGTAAAGGTTCTTAAAGACAGATGAAAGGTCCCTCTGCGGATTGAGTCTCCTATACGTCTCGAGGGATTGCCTGGTTTCGAGAAGGTAATTCCAGGCTGTATTATCCTCTTCATGACCTATCCAGATATTAAAGTTTCCATTTATCCAGGAACCAGAATATATCCCGTGAAGCGATCCAGCATGGTTTTTTATCTTGAGATATTCTGATATGGTAATTGTCTGGAGCCTTTCACTCTTTGATAAACCTTCGTAGAGATAATTTAAAAAATCATGACCATCATTCCTATAATATTCCCAGGCATTTTCTCCATCAAGTATTATCGGGACAAGATAGGGACCTCTATCTGGCAGGGAAGAATGGATCTGATTAAGCCTGTTTATAAGGTCTTCTGCTGCTGACTTTGGCTCCCACCGTGAATAAACAAAGCCTATGAGGTCTGAGAGTTTATGATCCCTGAATATAATATTTACACCTTCATACTCATAAACAGAATACAATATCTCAGGATGAAGGAGAGCACCTGAATGCCCTCTCAAGGCAATGCCAAGAGACCTCGCCAGTATCTCCTCATCAGTGGCAATCCACTTTATACCCTCAGAATGCATAATCTTAACCACATCCTCACTGACAGACCCCTCTGAGGGCCACATGCCCAGAGGTCTGAAACCGAATATGTTCTCAAAGAATTCAAGGCCCTCCTTTATCTGTGCCCTCGAATCTTCTGGAAAAGAGAACCTCCTCGGAAGTCTTATCTCAGGGCTCGATATACGGGCCATGTTTGTATCACAGAGTAGAGGAAGGATTGGATGATAAAAGGGGGTTGTGGATAACTCTATCTGTCCTTTTTCTGCGATTTCTCTATATTCGGGGATTATCATTTTTAGTATTTCCATCTGCTTCAATACCAGGTTTTTCTTTTCTTCCTCTGTGTAGTCCTTTCCCTTTTCAATGAGATGGTTGAGAAAAGGGTCTTTCTTTCTAAGCACAGGATCTATCCACACAAGGTTAAAGAGGACCTGAAGGTCAAGAAAGTCTGAAGAGGAGTAATATTTTATCCTCCGTTTCAATTCTGTCCTCGATACCCTTAATCCTCTCTTTATCAGAAGTTCATTGTATCTCGGGATGGGTCGTATCATTGTATCCCAGTTTGCAAGGAAGAAATTTTCCAGCAAAAAGACCTTTTCTTCATCCGTCAACTCGGATGCCTCTTTTAAGGTGAGGTCTAAAAATATATCCCTTGCATCATTTTCTGTATAATCTATGATCTGTTCGAGGAGGGATGGTACGAGATTGAAGTTCTGCCTAATATCAGGATAATCCCTGAGGATTCCTACCATATCAAGATAATCCTTTGTCCCGTGAAGCCTCACCCAGGGAAGACGATATACACCTGTAAAGGGGTCTTTGTAATAGGGCTGGTGCATATGCCAGAGAAAGGAAATATAAAGAGGACTACCGCTCATACCTGAAGATGTACTCATCAGGTTTTGCCATTCTAAACTCTTCCCTGGCATATTTCTCTATATAAAATGGGTTTTCCTTCAGTAATTGAAGTTCCCTTCTCAGAGCTTCATTCGTAATCTCTATCTCCTTTATCTCCCTTTCAAGTCGAACCTTCTTACCCTTCATCTCGATATACTTAATGAGACCCGATTCTCCAAAGACAAAGATAAAAATTATGTAAATAGACGTAAGGACAGCAAAGGTAAAAAAGATAAGCCTCCTTTTCCTTATTTCAGAGAGAACCTGTCTTCTCAATTCACTCATAATTTAAATTATACAACGATCCTTTTCCTTTGTATAGTGCAGATTTAGAAAGTTCCCTCTCTATCTCAAGGAGTCTGTTATACTTTGCTATCCTTTCGCTCCTCGAAAGCGACCCTGTCTTTATGAAACCTGTGTTACATGCAACAGCAAGGTCAGCAATAGTAGTATCCTCTGTCTCACCCGACCGATGGGAGATAACAGCCGTATATCCTGCCCTTGTGGCCATTAAAATGGCATCGAGGGTCTCTGTTACCGTTCCTATCTGGTTTAGCTTTATGAGGATTGAGTTTGCTATACCCCTTTTTATCCCTTCTCTCAGTATCTTTGTATTTGTCACGAATATATCATCTCCTACCAACTGAACCCTGCTGCCGAGCCTGTCGGTCAACTCCTTCCACCCATCCCAGTCCTTCTCTGATAATCCATCCTCAATAGATAAGATTGGATATTTATCAATCAGTCCTTCATAATATGAGATAATGTCTGAAGAGGAGATCTCTTTATCCTCAAATTTATAATAGCCATCTGAGTAAAACTCAGAGGCTGCTGCATCCAGGGCTATAAAGATATCCCTGCCAGGGGCATAACCTGCTGCCTCAATTGCCTGAATTATCAATACTATAGCCTCCTCATTGTTCTTCAGGTCAGGTGCGAAACCTCCCTCATCACCAACAGCGGTATTAAGTCCTTTTTTCTTCAATATCGACTTAAGGGCATGAAAGACCTCTGCACCTGCCCTGAGGGCCGAGGAAAAATCGGGCAATCCTGCTGGCATGATCATGAATTCCTGTATATCGAGGTTATTATCTGCATGGGCTCCACCATTCAGGATATTCATCATAGGCACTGGGAGTTCCTTTGCATTACTGCCCCCTATATATCTGTAAAGAGATAACCCTGCCTCAATTGCAGAGGCCCTGCAAACCGCCATGGATACACCGAGAATCGCATTTGCACCAAGCCTCGATTTGTTTTCCGTTCCATCGAGATCTATCATAAGATTATCTATATATACCTGCTCCGTTGATTCAAGGCCTAAAAGATTCGGTGCTATCTCTTTCTCCACATTCTCGATAGCCTTT
>JBKBUB010000220.1:0-2672 GCA_046290925.1 Thermodesulfovibrionales bacterium
GCGATAGTCGCACAGTCGCTCGGTCGCACTAAAATAAGGAGTAACTTCAGCCTTCAGCCTATAGCCTATTCACTTATAACCTTTGCATTATCTTAAATGCATTTTCCGGGTTAATAAAGCTATGCCCTTAATTAAGGTACTCCCAATAGAATTGAGAAACAAGATAGCAGCAGGAGAGGTTATCGAAAGGCCTGCCTCTGTGGTGAAGGAGCTTGTGGAAAATTCTATTGATGCTGGCAGTACAGAGATAAAGATAGAGATCCTAAAGGCTGGTAAGGGTCTTATAAAGGTTACGGACAATGGGACAGGCATGGACAGAGAAGATGCCCTCCTCTGCATCGAACGGCATGCAACAAGTAAGCTTTTTGAAGAGGAAGACCTTTTTAATATCAATACACTGGGATTCAGGGGTGAGGCTATTCCTTCAATAGCCTCTGTCTCAAGGATGAGGATAATAACAGGACAGAAGGGGAATGATTCAGGAACATTCATAGAGATTGAAGGCGGGAAGGTAAAAGAGATAAAGGATTATCCAGCCATTGGCACAGTGGTTGAGGTAAGAAACCTGTTCTTTAACACACCGGCAAGAAAGAAGTTCATGAGAGCCGACTCTACTGAGTCGCTCCATATAATTGAGCACGTAACAATGGATGCCCTCGCCCACTATGAGATAGGATTCAGCCTGATTATGGATCATCGGGAAATAATGCGTCTCTCACCGTCAGGAAGCGAGGAAGAGAGGATAATTCAGATCTACGGGCAAGAATTTTTTGAGGGACTGTTAAAGGTATCTTCTGAAAAAGATGGTCTGGCGATGACCTCTTATGTATCGAAGGAAGAAAATTTCAGGAATAAAAAGAGCCATCAGTTTATCTTTGTAAATAAAAGACCCGTTAAAGACCCTCTTATAACCCATGCTGTTTATCAGGCCTATGAAGGGCTTCCAAGAGATAAACATCCCCTGTTCTTTCTCTATCTTACTGTAAACCCTAAAGAGGTAGATGTAAATGTCCATCCGTCAACAAGGGAGGTAAGATTCTCCGAAAGAGACAGGATCTATCTGTTTGTAAGGGATAATGTGAGAGGCTCTCTCATCAGGGGGAAAAGGGAATTTGTCAGGGCCTTCGTGGGTGAAGATGTATCTGAGAGGACCAGCATAAGCACCGACATATCTGATTGGCCTTTTCATATCTCGGAAGAAGGGGAGTTTGGCTACAGACCCTCAATACCCTTTATTTATTTAGGCGAGACCTTCGTTGCCCTCTCAGGTAAAGATGGCCTTGTCCTCCTCGACCATCATGCTGCACATGAGAGGGTTCTTTATGAGCGTTTTCTGAAGGGTAAAGGAATAGATTCCTTTAGACTGCTCTTTCCGAGGCAGGTTAAGCTTACAGCTTTAGAGTATAACACCTTGCTCAACAATTCCTCCCTTTTGAATGATATGGGGATAGAGATCGATGACTTTGGTCAGGAGACCCTCATCGTAAGGAGTCTCCCCATTGCCCTAAAGGATGCAGACCTGAATACCCTCTTAAGTGATTTGGCTTCCGCTCTCATTGAGGGTGAGAGACCTGAAAAAAGATTAAAAGAAACTGTAGCTGCAAAGATAGCCTGCCATAATTCCATCAGAGGAAGGGGAATCCTTTCTCATCAGGAAATCCAGGCACTTATAAGTGACCTTGAGGAGACAGATGACCCTGACCATTGCCCCCATGGAAGGCCTACAAGGATATATTTATCCCTCAATGACCTGAGAAGGATGTTTCGCAGACCGACAAGATGAGACTAAACCCAAACGTTGCAAAAACTATCCTTTGGTGAATTGGTGAAGAGGTGAATCGGTGAAGGGGTGAAGAACCTCAAATATCAAACTATGAGCTAAGAACCATGAGCAAAGTAATCATCCTCCTCGGACCAACAGGCGTCGGAAAGACAGGCGCCTCTATACTCTTGTCAAGACACCTTAACACCGAAATCATTAGTGCTGACTCAATGCAGATCTACAGGCACATGGATATTGGAACGGCAAAACCTACCGTTACAGAAAGAGAAGGGATAAAGCATCACATGATAGATATAATCGAACCTTCAGAGGAATTTAGCGTAGGAAGGTACATCGAGATGGTCACCCCAATTATTGAAGATCTTTTAAAAAAGGGAAAGCCCCCCCTAATAGTTGGTGGCACAGGTCTCTATATCAGGGCAATGACGAGGGGACTCTTTAAGGGCCCCTCAGCAGACTGGTCACTGAGAAAAAAACTGATTGAGATGGAGGATAAGGAAAAGGGGTCACTTTACAAACATCTAAGAGAACTCGATTCGGTGGCAGCAGGAAGGATAATGCCCCATGACACAAGGAGAATCATCAGGGCGATCGAGGTCTGTTTAAAAACAAAGACAGGGATAACAGAACTTCAGAAGAGTTTTACAAAGCCATTACCTTATGATTTTGTTCTTATAGGTCTCAAAAGGGAAAGAAAGGAACTTTACAGGTTAATCGAGGAAAGGGTTAACAGGATGGTATCATCTGGACTTCTCGATGAGGTAAAGATGATACTGAGCATGAATCCAGGTAAGACGGCTCTACAGGCGATTGGGTATAAGGAAATGATCTCCCACCTAAGAGGTGAGATAACATTTGATGATGCCGTAAGGCTCATAAAGAAAAGGAC
>JBKBUB010000221.1:0-2665 GCA_046290925.1 Thermodesulfovibrionales bacterium
GGGCGTAACTATAACATCTACACCCTTAAAGGCCTCATCAAAATCCATCTTTATGAGTGTCCTGACTTGCTGTGCCTTCTTATAATAGGCCTCGTAATAACCTGATGATAAGGCATAAGTGCCAAGAAGTATCCTCCTTTTAACCTCAGGACCAAACCCCTCAGCCCTCGTATTCATGTACATCTCCATTAAATCTTTACCAGAAGCCCTGAATCCATACTTCACTCCATCATACCTGGCAAGATTCGATGATGCCTCTGATGTGGCAAGGACATAATATGTTGCAACGGCATATTCGGTATGGGGAAGGGATAATTCAACAGGGATAGCGCCGAGGGACTCGATCTCTCTTATTGCCACTCTTACAGCAGCCTCTACCTCTTTATCCATTCCCTCAATAAAAAACTCCTTTGGTATACCTATCTTTATCCCCTTTATATCCCTGCCAATTGAGGCAGTAAAATCAGGAACCTCTAAGGGAGCCGAGGTAGAATCATTCGCATCAAGACCTGAGATTATATTAATTAATATTGCTGCATCCCTTACATTCTTTGTTATAGGACCTATCTGGTCAAGGGATGATGCAAAGGCAACAAGGCCATATCTTGAAACCCTTCCATAGGTTGGTTTCAGTCCAACGACACCGCAGAGGGCAGCAGGCTGCCTTATTGAGCCACCTGTATCAGAGCCGAGGGCAGCAATACACTCATCTGCTGCCACAGCAGCGGCAGAGCCTCCACTGCTTCCGCCAGGTATCCTTTCTTTGTCCCAGGGATTCCTCGTAACAAAAAAGGCTGAATTCTCGGTTGAAGAGCCCATTGCGAACTCATCAAGATTTGTCTTGCCGATTAATATGTATCCATTTTGAGCAAGTCTCCTGGTTACAGTGCTCTCATAGGGAGGAAGATAATTGTAGAGTATCTTCGATGCACAGGTGGTCCTGACCCCTTCTGTAGATATATTATCCTTTATCGCTACAGGTATTCCAAGGAGAGGAAGATTTTCACCCCTATTGATTAGTCCCTGGCACTCCCGGGCTTTTTCAATGGCCCTTTCATGGTTTAATGTGATATAGGCCTTTATCTCTGGCTCAACCCGCTCTATCCTTTCAAAGAGAGATTCGACAACCTCTGTTACAGAGACCTCTCTTCCTCTCAGGAGACCTGATAGCTCCTCAATGCCAAGTCTGTAAAGTTCACTGTCGCTCATGGGTATTTATATTATCACCTGTCAGGGGAAATTTGCAAAGTTGTATAATATAATTATGGAGGAAGGTATTGTAACTATAGATTCGCTGATCAAAAAGGTTCTGTCATACAATCCTGAAGCTGATGTAGAGCTTCTGAAAAAAGCTTATATCTTCTCAAGGGAAGCACATTGCTCTCAGCTAAGGGTTGAAGGCACGCCCTATATAGGACATCCCTTATCAGTGGCGGACATAATCGCTGATATGAGGATGGATGTACCCACGATTGCAGCAGGACTTCTCCATGACACTATAGAGGATACAGAAACTACTGCAAATGATATAAGGGACATGTTCGGAGGCGAGATAGCCTTTCTCGTAGATGCCCTCACGAAATTGAGTAAGATCGAGTTTAAGACAAAGGAAGAGGCCCAGGCAGAAAACTTTAGAAAGATGCTTCTGGCCATGTCAGAGGATCTGAGGGTAATAATCATTAAATTCGCTGACAGGCTTCACAACATGAGGACCCTTCAGTACCTTCCTGAGAACAAACAGCACAGGATAGCCTCTGAGACCTTAGAGATTTACGCACCTCTCGCAAACAGACTCGGTATAGGCTGGTTGAGAATAGAACTTGAGGATCTGAGCTTTAAGTTTCTTATGCCCGAACTCTATAATGACCTGAGGAATAAGGTTGCAAAGAGGAAAGAGGAACAGGAAGGTTATCTTAAGGAAGTGGCAAGGATAATAGAGGAGAAGCTAAAGGAAGAAGGGTTGAAAGGCAGTGTCTCGGGGAGGGTCAAACACCTATATGGCATATACCAAAAGATGCAGAGACAAGGGATAACCTTTGATCAGGTTCACGATGTCCTCGGTCTGAGGATCATTACAGATACAAAGGCAAACTGTTACACAATAATGGGACTTATCCATTCCCTCTGGACGCCAATACCAGGGAGGTTCAAGGATTATATTGCCATGCCCAAGAGCAATATGTATCAATCCCTCCATACAACTGTTGTAGGACCAAGGGGTGAGAGGATTGAATTTCAGATAAGGACAGAGGAGATGCATAAGGTTGCTGAAGAGGGAATCGCTTCTCACTGGAAATATAAAGAGAAGGGTTATATTGAGGAAAAAGACAGTAGGTATATAGCCTGGCTCAGGAAATTAATCCAATCACAGAAGGAACTCAAGGATGCGAGGGAGTTCCTTGAGGCTGTAAAGGGAGAGGTTGTCCCTGAGGTGGTTTATGTTTTCACACCAAAGGGGGAGATTAAGGAACTTCCTGCTGGTGCAACTCCCATTGATTTTGCATATAGTATCCATACCCAGATAGGTCACCGGTGCATAGGTGCAAAGGTGGAGGGAAGGATAGTACCCCTCAGGTATCAACTCAGGAATGGTGATACAGTTGAAATCATAACATCTCCAACCCATGGTCCGAGCAGAGACTGGCTGAAGTTCGTTGTAACTCAG
>JBKBUB010000222.1:0-2647 GCA_046290925.1 Thermodesulfovibrionales bacterium
GTCAGTAATTCATTTATTCTGTTTTTCACACTTGCGAATTCAGTGAAGTGGATGGACTTCAACCCCTCTCTCTCTGCATTTTTTATATTGATTATGTTGTCATCGACAAAAATGGACTCATAAGGTTTCACTTTAAGGATGGAACAGACATAACTAAACGTATCTGCCTCCCTTTTACCCTTCCCCATCCTGTATGAATTAAAGACGTAATCAAAGTGCTGATAAAATGGTGACCTCTCATTTACCTCATCAAGCCAATTTGTCTGATCGCTCAGGATAGCTGTAATAAGACCCTTTCTGCGAAGGCTATCGATATAGTCTAAGACCTCATTCCTCAGGACAAATCTCCTGAGTAACTCTTCCCTGAGTTCACTATCATCACCTTTTATACCTGTTCTTTCCCTCAGTGCTATCCAGAAGGATTTCTCATCCGTTAGGCCCTTAACATAACCTGTCTCGTAGATCAGGCTATCAGCAATCCTGAAGAATTCATCCGGGTCAAGACCGTTTTCCCTCGCTATTGCCTTTAGGCCCTCTCTGAAGCCCTCTTCGGCAATAACACCGCCGAAGTCAAAGATCGCGGCCCTTATCAATCAGACTTCCTCTATCCTGTATGTAAAATTAACCTTTGCCGAACCCTCGAGTGTCGCCTTAACAGAACAGTATTTTTCCATTGATAGCTCAACCGCCCTCTTGACAGCCTCCTCAGAGAGATTACGGCCTGAGACAATGAACTCGATATCTATACCAGTGAATCTCTTTGGATGGGTCTCAGCCTTTTGTCCCTTTACATTTATCCTTAACCCTCTCAGGTCCTGTTTCTTTTTCTTGAGTATCGATACGATATCCATGCCTGAGCAGCCACCAAGGCCAATGAGAAGCAGTTCTGTTGGTCTAACTCCTGTATCATTGCCACCAACCTCATGGTCACCATCCATTATTATGGCATGACCTGAGCCTGACTCTCCTACAAACTGTAAACCGTCAACATACTTGACTATTGCGGTAGGCATAATGACCTCCTTTTTTATGGATAATTTAACATAAGCCTCTTAATAGCTGAGGCCTTTCCTGAATCATCCTCTATCTCTATGACAACGGCTGAAAAGATACCCCCACCTTTTGCTGTCTCAAATTTTTTTGGCATCTGAAGGAGAAATCTCTCTATTATCTGTTCCTTATCAATGCCTATGACAGAATCAGCGGGTCCTGTCATACCGACATCTGTTATGTAGGCAGTTCCTCCGGGCAGTATCTTTTCATCTGCTGTCTGAACATGTGTATGGGTGCCAATAACAGCACTTACCTTCCCATCCACATAGTATCCGAAGGCTATCTTCTCTGAGGTCGCCTCGGCATGAAGGTCAATGATTATGATATTCGTCTCTTCCCTCAGCCTTTCTATCTCTGAGAGACCCACTCTGAAGGGGCAGTCTATGTTCGACATAAAGACCCTTCCTGAGAGGTTTATTATGCCTATCTTTTTATCCCTGACAGCCCAGGTGATGCTTCCGAATCCCGGAACACCTGGTGGATAATTCAATGGTCTTATGATCCTGCTTTCCTTGCCTATATAAGGGATCGATTCCTTCTTATCCCAGATATGATTCCCGCTCGTAAGGATATGAATGCCGTAATTAAATAGCTCGGAGGCAACCTTTTCGGTTATGCCGAAGCCTCCTGCTGCATTCTCACCATTGGCGATGACAATGTCTATCTTGTATTTATTAATGATCAGTGGGAGCAGGGATTTTACGGCAAGTCTTCCTGTTTTCCCTACAATGTCACCTATAAAGAGGACCTTCATCTATTTGGCAAACTCCACGAACCTCGATTCCCTGATGACAGTGACCTTTATCTGTCCAGGATAGGTCATCTCAGATTCTATCTTCTTTGAGAGTTCCCTTGAAAGTATTGCTGCCATATCATCGCTCATCTCCTCAGGTTTTACTATTATCCTTACCTCTCTACCTGCCTGGATTGCATAGCATTTTTCAATACCCTTAAAGGACATCGCAATCTGTTCAAGCTTTTCGAGTCTCTTCAGATAATGTTCTATACTCTCTCTCCTCACCCCTGGCCTTGCTGCTGAAAGGGCATCAGCCGCTGCAACAAGTGCTGCCTCTGGTGTTATAGGGTCTCCGTCACCGTGGTGAACAAGGATGGCATTTATGACCTTTGGATTCTCACCATATTTCTTTGCGAAGTTTGCACCGATCTCCTGATGGGGGCCTTCCACCTCATGGTCAATGGCCTTACCTATGTCATGGAGGAGACCTCCTCTCTTTGCAAGTCTTACATCAGCGCCTAACTCAGCAGCCATCATACCTGCAAGATAGGCAACCTCCTTTGAATGCTGTAACATGTTCTGACCATAGGATGTCCTGTACTTAAGCCTGCCGAGAAGCCTTATTATCTCAGGATGTACGCCCGATATACCGAGTTCGAATACCGCCTTTTCCCCCTCTTCCTTAATCGTTGTCTCCACTTCCTTTTTGACCTTTTCTACAATCTCTTCGATCCTTGTCGGGTGTATCCTGCCATCGGCTATAAGCCTCTCAAGGGATATCCTTGCTATCTCCCTCCTTACAGGGTCGAAGGCCGAGAGTGTGACCATCTCAGGCGTATCATCAACGATAAGATCAAC
>JBKBUB010000223.1:0-2646 GCA_046290925.1 Thermodesulfovibrionales bacterium
ACAGTAACTGCAGAAGTTATCACATCCATACATGATCGAGACCCACGCCCTACCCTGATCTCTCCTGAGTACAGGGAGATCAATCTCGGCAACATAAGGATTATCCTCGTTAGCTATGGCATTGCCCTGACTCATTAGGAGTTCCTTTAGTCTATAGATGTTTTGAGGACCAAAGACTATATCAACATGCGATGCCCTCTTGAATATCTCCTCTCCCCTGTGCTGGGCTATGCAACCTGCCACAGCAATCTTAAGGTCAGGTTTCTTTCTCTTAAGATGCTTTATCCTGCCCAGTTCGCTAAAGAACTTCTGCTCGGCCTTTTCCCTTATTGAACAGGTATTGAAGATTATGACATCAGCATCCCTGGGGTTATCTGTCATGGCAAGACCTTCATTACTCAGAATCCCTGCCATCTTCTCAGAGTCATGAAGATTCATCTGACAACCAAATGTTGTTAGGTAAAACTTTTTCATTAAATTATTATAAATCATCATTATCTATTTGAGGAAGGGTGTAATCCTATCTGCTACATCAACAACTGATTCTCTTTCGACCTTGATTCACCTATACTTGTTACATATATAGCAGGCCTGTCAATAACAGGACACTTAGCCTCACAAATCCCGCAACCGATACAAAGCTCAAGATCAACTCGCGGTTGCTGGAGTGTGAGGTCTCTCCCATTTCTATCCTTAACAGTAACACTCTCAAACCATATCGCTTTCTTGGGCGTAGGGCAGACCTCTTCGCAAACAATACAGGGCCTTCCATGGGCATAGGGAAGACATCTACCCTTATCAATCATAGCAAGACCTATCTTAATCCTTTCCTTCTCCTTAAGTGTCAATCTCTTAATAGCTCCTGTCGGACATACCTGGCCGCAAAGTGTGCATCGATATTCGCAATACCCTATCTTTGGAATGAGAACAGGAGACCATATTCCCTCAAGTCCTGCCTCTAACAATGTAGGCTGAAGGCCATTAGTTATACATACCTTCATACATTCTCCACACTTTACACATCTTTTTAAAAATTCTCTCTCCTCAATTGAACCAGGCGGTCTAATTAGTCGATGATTTAGAAACTCCTTTTTTGAAAGGGGGTTTGTCCTGAAAAAAGGCAGAGCTATGATACCTGATGCTATGGATGTAAAAACCCTTCTCCTTCCGAGATCCAATGCCTCAGCCTTCTTTTTACCTGAAAAAAACAAAATTGACTGCATTCTTGGGACATATATCATCGCAATTAAAGCAATAATAGCATTCATAATCCTTCCATTCTTCCTTCATATCTGGATCTGCGCCACCCTGACAGACCTTTGAGCAGACACCACAGGATGTGCAGCCTTCACTCACAGTTCTTTTAAGAACCGAGTATCTCGATAATAGACCAAGCAACGCACCGAGGGGACAAAGGTATCTACACCAGAACCGTTTTTCAATGAGATTAAGACCAAGGACAAGGAGAAAAAGCATTCCGATAAAGGCACTCTGCTGGTAAAAGGTCTGTTGAAAGGAAAGGACAGTCTTTTTGAGAAGGGAATATATTGCCTCCGATACATCAGTGAGACCTTTAATATTTGAACTGTAGATACCGTCGAAAATAGTTCTTATCCCGTAATTGAATTGTGGGTATAAACTAACAGAAAGTGACCGTATTAGAAGTGATAAAGGGTCGATGATACCAACAAATTGAAGTGATAGCAGAGATGATGTGAGAAGAAATATCAGGATATAATACTTTACCCTGTGCCAGTATCTTACCTTATATGACTCGGTTCTCTTCAAAGAGCCAATGATATTATTCAATGTTCCCAAAGGACAAACCCAGCCGCAGAAAACCCTTCCGAGTAATATGGTAAGGAGTATCGTGACGAGGGAAAGATAAAAGAAACCTTGAACAGTATGGGCTGACAGCATGGTAGTGATGAGTATGAGAGGGTCAAAATCGAGGAATATCTTTACAGGATAGCCCAGTTCATCCAGACCCTTAGATTCTGTCTGGAGAAAGAGAAAAAGAAAGAGTGTTAAGAATATTCCCTGAGAGACTCTCCTCAGAAATTTCATCTCAGGTTTAATCTCTTGATATTGAGTCTCGACAAATCCATAGTGCCGAGTCCTCTTCTATCAGCGAGCCTGACATAGCCAAGGTCACTTCCCTTCATCCCAAAAAGGGTAGCACCAAAAGAGTCTACAGCTACCTGGTCAATGCCAACGATAACTGTATCGAGCCTCTTAACATCATCGAGACTTCCGCCCTGAGGCCCATTTGCTGTGAGAATCCTTACAGCATCAAGTATTGTTAGGGTTGGTTTGATAAACATGGAAAGATCAACGAGGCTTTCATCAAGCTTCTGATGTATCTGTCTTCTTGAGCCACCCATGACACCCATCCAGTTCTTCATAGACATGGTTAGTTTTGCAAGGCTGTGATGCTTTGCTATAGGGATATTTATCACCTTGTCCGCCTCAAACAACTCAGTATATAGGGGCCATGACTTTATCGCCTCTCCCTTTATATTCATCTCCTTAAATTCCCTTTCATCTACATAGATTACCTCGGCACCAAGTGCCTTAGTCGCATTCATGATCCCGCTCTGGATATAGCATCTCCTCGGATCGTTCACGGTTCTGTCAAAGACCTTT
>JBKBUB010000224.1:0-2638 GCA_046290925.1 Thermodesulfovibrionales bacterium
AAACGTTTAGGTAGAATTGAGTCATGGTTATTGAATATTCTGGGATTGCTCCCTTATCCTCTCTATTTCTGCTCTCATCTCTACAACGATGGAAGATACCCTGTAATCAAAAGACTTTGAGGATATCGTATTAACCTCTCTGAATAGTTCCTGAAGAATAAAATCGAGTCTCCTTCCTATTGTATCACCCTCTGAGAGCAATTTTCTCATCTGTCTCAGATGAGAATCGATCCTCGTTATCTCTTCACTAATGTCTGCCTTCTCGGTAAGTATCGCAACCTCCTGAAGAATCCTTCCCTCGTCTATCTTTATATCTCCGAGAAGGGATTTAACCCTTTCAACAAGCCTTTCCTTCATACTAATAATCAATTCTGAGGACATTGAGGTTAAAGAGTCCTTCATCCTGGCGATTGAATCTATCCTTGATTGCAAATCATTCAACAGACTCTTACCCTCTTCCAACCTCATATTAATCAAGTTGTCCAGTGCCTCTTTGAAGGCATCAAAGAGTGAATTTATATTATACTCAAAATCCTCTCTTAATATCATCTCCCTGAAGTTCATCATAATGTCTATGCCTACATCCCCGCTCAGAGATAACTCCCTGTTAAGTTCCTTAAGGGCATTGTATATTGATCTTGCTCGCTCAATATCAGGGATGATCTTTACATGCCTTCCCTGAATAATGGAAACAGCAACATCAAACTTACCCCTTGAAAACCTCTCTTTCAGGATATTTCTCAAGGGAATCTCGTATTTCAAGAGGTCTGATGGCATCCTGATATTTATATCCATAAACCGATGGTTAAGAGACCTTATCTCAACCCTGAATTCTCCCTTTTCAGCAGAACCATAACCTGTCATGCTCTGTATCATCTCACATCCTTTCAGGCATGCTGACGCCAAGTATTCCGAGACCCTCTCGCAGGATTATCCTTACCCCTTCACAAAGGGCAAGTCTTGCAATGGAAAGGTCTTTATCCTCTGTTACAACCCTGTAGCGGTTGTAATAGGGATGGAATAGCCCTGCCAGTTCTTGAAGATAAAAGGTTATTCTATGTGGTTCGTGGCTCCTTACTGCTCCCTCAAAGATCAGTGGATAATAGAGAAGTTTTTTAATAATCCTTCTCTCTTCCTCGGTCTTGAGAAGAAAAAGATCAACATCCTTGCCCCCAAAAAAATTGAGTCCCCTTTCTGAGGCATGAGAGAATATACTGTTTATCCTTGCATTGGCATATTGGACATAAAAGACAGGATTTTCTGCTGTCTGTTTCTTGACTGACTCGAGATCAAACTCAAGATGGCTGTCTGACCTCCTCGTAAGAAAGATAAACTTCGTCGTGTCAGGCCCGATTTCTTCTATAACCTCCCTGAGGGTAACGAATTCCCCTGCCCTCTTTGACATCTGAACAGGCCTTCCCCCTCTAAGGAGCGTAACCATCTGAACAAGCAGAACCTTCAACTGATCATCTGGGTATCCAAAGGCCCTTATCACAGCCCTAATCCTCGGTATATAGCCATGATGGTCAGCACCCCATATATCGATGATCTCATCGAGGCCCCTTTCTATCTTCTTTCTGTGATAGGCTATATCAGAGGCAAAATAAGTAAAATCCCCTTCCCTCTTGATAATAACCCTGTCCTTATCATCCCCGAAGGCAGTTGCCCTGAACCATATGGCACCGTCCTTCTCATAGATATGACCTCTCGCTTTAAGGTCTTCTATGCTCTTTTCAACCTCTCCTTCGTCATAGAGAGACCTCTCGCTCTGATAGGCATCAAAGAGCACCCCGAAGTCAGCAAGGTCCCTTTTTATCTCATCCATCATCCTCTTATAAGAGAAGTCAATGAAAAGATCCCCTTCATCTTCAAAATCCTTTCCCTTGAACTTATCTCCGTATTTATCTGCAATCTCTTTTGCCAGATCATCAATATAATCTCCCCTGTATCCATCCTCAGGAAAGGGATAATCAGTACCGACTAACTGCTGATACTTAGCAAAGACCGAAAGCCCGAGAAGCCTCACCTGCCTTCCAGCATCATTTATGTAATATTCCCTTTGAACATCATATCCCGCTGCCTTGAGGAGGTTTGAGAGGGCATTACCGAGGGCAGCTCCCCTTCCATGGCCTAAATGAAGAGGTCCTGTTGGATTGGCGCTTACGAACTCTATCTGTACCTTTTTACCTTTTCCTATATCCGACCTCAGATAGGATTCCCTTTCAGTAAGCAATCTTCTGAATTCGGAACAGAGGAACTCCGTCGAAAAGGTAAAGTTTATAAACCCAGGGCCTGCAACCTCAACCCTTTCAAAGATGGTCATATTATGTAAAGGGCCTATCACCCCCTCAGCGATCTCTCTCGGTGGCCTTCTCAGCAGCCTCGAAGCGGTCATGGCAACTGGAGTCGAGATGTCTCCAAATCTCTCATCTTTTGGTACCTCAAACTCAATGGAGATGTCCCTTACTCCCATCTCCTCCAATCTTTTCCCAATCAGTCCTTTTAGAATCCTGTTCATAGTTAATGAGTTTAAACTGCCCGTTTCCGAATAGTCAATACGTCGCGTTTCCTCAAAAATAATCTCTTCGAAAAGGTATTGTTTCCTCATAATTGACAAAAAGGGCAACCATCCTTTAAA
>JBKBUB010000225.1:0-2573 GCA_046290925.1 Thermodesulfovibrionales bacterium
CTCAAATATCAGGCTAATTTTGCAACGTTTGCATTTATTGCCTGAAATTGCAGTCATTTCCTGTTTATAACACTTGCTATATAACCAGCACCAAAACCATTGTCTATGTTGACTACCGCAACATTAGAGGAGCAGGAATTTAGCATTGCAAGGAGTGCCGTGATACCGCCGAAACTTGCACCGTAGCCTATGCTTGTTGGAACTGCTATAACAGGGCCTTCTACAAGACCACCTACAACACTGGGTAGTGCGCCTTCCATACCTGCCACAACAATCAATACAGAGGCGGACATAAGAATGTCGAGTTTATCAAAAAGCCTGTGAATGCCCGCAACACCTACATCATAGAGCCTTTCGACCTTATTGCCGAAGATCTCTGCTGTAAAGGCTGCCTCTTCTGCCACAGGGATGTCTGAGGTTCCAGCGCTTATGACCATTATTGAACCCCTTCCGGCATTCTTGAGTTCCGCCTTTCTGAGAAGTATTATTCTTGCCTTTTCATTGAAGATGGCTTCCTTATATTTCTTCTTTATATGATTATAGACAGTCCTATCGGTCCTCGTTACAATGGCGTCATTGCCATTTTTGATTAAACTATCGATAAGTTTCATTATCTGATCTTTTGTCTTTCCCTGACCAAAGATTACTTCAGGATAACCCTTCCTTAAAGCTCGGTGGTTATCGAGCTTTGCAAAGTCAAGGTCATCATAGGGCAGGGTCCTTAACCTGTTCAGGACATCATCAGGGCTTAACCTCCCATCTTTTACATCCTCAAGAAGTCTTCTTAATACATCCTTCTGCATTATTAAGCACCTCATTCATCGCGCCTGTTCGATAACCCATAAGATCCAGGGTTATATAGATATACCCGAGGGTCTTCAATCTCTCGATAATGATCGTCCTATTGTCGAGAATTTTCTGGAACTCTTCTGGTAGAACCTCAATTCTCGCCATTTCACCATGATGTCTTACCCTGAATTGAGAAAGACCAAAATCTTTCAGGATATCTTCTGCCTCTTCAATCTGCCTGAGCTTCTCAGGGGTTATCTTATCATTATAAGGGATTCGGGAAGAGAGACAGGCAAAGGAAGGTTTGTTCCATGTCCTCAGACCAATCATCCTTGAGAAAAGCCTGATCTCATTTTTAGTAAGGCCTGCCTCATAGAGGGGACTCCTGACCCCCTTCTCTGATGCAGCCTTCCTGCCAGGTCTGTAATCACTCCCATCGTCATAGTTTGAGCCGTCAATGACATGCTTGAGACCATATTCATGCGCTAAATCTTTAAGTCTTCTGAAGAGGTCATCCTTACAGTAATAACATCGGTCGGGTCTATTTTCAGTAAACTCAGGTACATTCATCTCTCCTGACTCAATCAAGATGTGTTCAACCCCTATCTCCTTAGCAATTTCAATCGCCTCTTTTATTTCCCTTTCGGGATAGGCGGGAGATGTGGCGGTTACAGCAAGGACATTATCACCTAAAACATCCCTTGAGACCTTTGTCAGAAAAGTGCTGTCAACGCCGCCTGAGAAGGCAACGCAGACCGATCCGAGTTCTTTGATTATCGTTTTTAGTATCTTCATCTTCTGCTGGGAATTCTCATCCATCTTACATCCTCGCATCTTTCAGGGCCTCCTGACAAAGGCAGCTGCCTTTTTTTTCATCTCTTTTTATTATTATGAATTCCCTTAAGAGCGTCCTTATCTTTTCGATCGAAGCCCTCATAGTCTCAACCACCTCTGTTGTCGTTAGCTTATTTTTTGCTGTACCAGCAGCATAGTTTGTGACTACAGAGATGCTTGCAAAACATATCTCGAGTTCCCTTGCCAGCGATGCCTCGGGCATTAAGGTCATACCTACAATATCAGCCCCAATCCTCGAAAAGTATCTAATCTCTGCCTTTGTCTCAAGTCTTGGCCCATTGGTGCATATATATGTGCCTGATTTTATTAAAGGTATTCTGGCCTTTTCTCCAGCACAGCAGAGCAATTCTCTTAGCGAATCACAGAAAGGTTCGGTAAAGTCTATATGAAAGACTTCTTCCTTATCAAAAAAGGTATCTTCTCTCCCATGGGTCATGTCGATAATCTGGTCAGGAATAACAATATCTCCCGGCCTGAGAGCCTCGTTTATCCCGCCTACTGCATTAATAGAGACAATTTCCTTTATGCCGAGACTGCGGAATCCCCACAGATTTGCCCTGTAATTTATCTTATGGGGAGGGATATGATGGGGTATTCCATGTCGAGGAAGGAATATGACCTCTGTTCCTGATATGTTACATATCCTGTAAAGGTCGGAGGGGTCTCCGTAAGGTGTATCGACCTTCTGAATCGAAACGATATCCTCACAACCGAGTTCCTGAATACCGCTACCTGCAATTATGCCTATACCTGCCAAAGGTCCCCCTGGAAAGTTTTAGTATTAACCCAAATGTTGTAAAAATTAGCCTGATATTTAGTGCGAACCGTGCGACTGACTGCAAAGTGCGACCGAGGAGGTGCGACTGTCGCCTGTAGCACTGCCGCACTATCGCACTATCGCCTTAAGGCCCATTCACCCATTTATTTGA
>JBKBUB010000226.1:0-2482 GCA_046290925.1 Thermodesulfovibrionales bacterium
TCATATGAAAGGTTATAGGTGAATGGTGGAATAGACTGAAGGCTGAAGGCTATCGCCTAACGCCTTAAGCCTTCAGCCTTAAGCCTATTCCACCATCCATTTGAGGCATGCCAGCCTCCAAATTTATGCAACTGGTGGTTAATTTTTGCAACATTTGGCTTACCTTGCAAAAAAAAGGTCTTTTATGCTAATCTTTCAAACCTGTAAAAAGTTTTTTCAGGAAAACACACGCCATTGATAGTCCTCGCTGGTCTCTCTTTGAGGGCGAAGGGGACGTGCTGATGGCTCAGTGCTCATAGCGGATAGCTTCTGGCAATTAGCTATGAACTATGAGCCATAAGCTATCAGCTATAAATTACAATGGCGGCGGAAAAACCAGAGGAGGAAGAATTATGGTAATCTCGATGAAGGAGTTATTGGAGGCTGGTGTCCATTTTGGGCATCAGGTGAAGAGATGGAACCCGAAGATGAAAAAATACATCTTCGGTGAGAGAAATGGAATCTACATCATTGACCTGCAGAAGACCCTCAAGGGTCTGGAAGATGCCTGTAATTTTGTGAGAGATGTGGCAATGAAGGGCGAGCATGTCCTCTTTGTCGGCACAAAGAAGCAGGCCCAGGATGCTATCCAGGAAGAGGCGCAGAGGGCAGGCGCCTTTTATGTTAATCAGAGGTGGCTTGGTGGAATGCTCACTAACTTCACAACGATAAAGAGAAGTATCGGGAGATTAAAGAGCATAGAAAAGATGAAAGAGGATGGAACATATGATGCCCTCTCAAAGAAAGAGGTTGCGGCCTATGAAAAGGAGAGGATGAGGCTTGAGAAATACCTTGGCGGGATAAAGGAGATGAACGGCCTTCCTGGTGTTATATTTATCGTTGATCCAAAAAAGGAGAGGATTGCTGTTGCAGAGGCAAAAAAGCTTTCTATTCCTGTTGTGGCAATCGTTGATACTAACTGTGACCCTGACGAGGTCGATTTTGTTATACCAGGGAATGATGATGCCATAAGGGCAATAAAGTTAATAGCCTCAAAGATAGCGGAGGCAATGATTGAAGGAAAAGAGGCTGCATCGAAAATAATAGAGGCAGAGGCTGAAAAGGCCATGATTGAAGAAAAGATAGCTTCAGAGGAAGCACCTGAGACAGAGGAGAGGATTTCTAAAACAGAAGAGGAGGTTGTTGCATGACTGTTATCTCTGCTGATATGGTTAAGGAATTGAGGGAAAAAACTGGAGCAGGCATGATGGAATGCAAAAAGGCGCTCCAGGAGAGTAATGGTGATTTTGAAAAGGCAGTCACTGTTTTAAGACAGAAGGGTCTTGCAAGTGCATCAAAAAAGGCAGGAAGGACTGCTTCAGAGGGTCTTGTCTCGTCTTATATCCATATGGATCGAATAGGTGTTCTTGTTGAGGTGAATTGCGAGACCGATTTTGTAGCGAGGACAGAGGACTTTCGCAATCTTGTTAAGGATATTGCCATGCATATAGCTGCTGCAAATCCTGTTTATATATCAAGGGAGCAGGTTCCTCAGGAGACCATTGAAAAGGAGAAGGAGATTTACAGGGCTCAGATCTCAGGAAAGCCACCGCAGGTTGTGGAGAAGATAATAGAGGGTAAGCTCGAAAAGTTTTATAATGATACATGCCTGCTTGATCAGGTCTTTATAAAGGACCCTGAGCAAAAAATGAAGGTCAAGGACTTAATAACAGAAAAGATCGCAAAACTCGGAGAAAACATTGTTGTGAGACGATTTGCACGTTTTCAACTGGGTGAGAAATCGTAGAATTTTTTTATGCGAAAGAGATACAAAAGGATACTACTTAAATTAAGTGGAGAGGCCCTTATGGGTGATAGGGCCTACGGAATAGACTCTGAAACCGTGGCGGATATGGCCGCCGAGATAAGAGATATTGCTAAGCTTGGTGTTGAGATAGCTGTCGTCATAGGCGGAGGTAATATATTCAGGGGCGTTGAGGCCTCTGTTAAAGGCATGGAAAGGGCATCCGCAGATTATATGGGTATGCTTGCAACAGTGATAAATGCCCTTGCCCTTCAGAATTCCCTCGAAAAGTTAGGGATACCAACGAGGGTGCAATCTGCTATTGAGATGAGAGAACTGGCTGAGCCATATATAAGGAGGCGGGCAATAAGACATCTCGAGAAGGGAAGGGTTGTCATATTTGCTGCTGGTACAGGTAATCCCTATTTTACAACTGATACCGCTGCAGCCCTCAGGGCCATGGAGATTGGTGCTGAGGTGATACTAAAGGCTACCAAGGTTGATGGTGTCTATTCTTCCGACCCTGTAAAGAACCCCGATGCTATAAAATATGATACTATACCCTATATAGATGTGCTTAAAAAGGGATTGGCTGTTATGGATTCCACTGCTATTTCTCTCTGTATGGATAACAATCTTCCCATTATTGTCTTTAAGGTGAGAAAGAAGGGAAATATAAAGAGGATTATCCAGGGTAAG
>JBKBUB010000227.1:0-2479 GCA_046290925.1 Thermodesulfovibrionales bacterium
AAACAAAGTAAAGATACGGCACATTTTCAGGATAAAGGGCAGCCATGATAGACTCAAGCCCTGGTGATGCTATAGGACCTGGAGGCAATCCCTTAATTACATATGTATTGTATGGTGTCTTTCTGAGAAGATCTTTCTTAGTAATCGATTCCTTTGAGCTTTTTATCCCATATATGGCGGTTGGATCAGCCTGAAGTGGCATATTCTTTCTAAGCCTGTTATGATAAACAGCTGATATAATCGGTCTTTCCCCATCCTCTACAGCCTCTTTTTCTATTATAGAGGCGAGTGTGAGAACCTCCCTCTCTGACATTCCGAGTTCAAAGGCCCTCATTAGCATCTCTTCGTTGAATTTCTCCCTCAGTCTTTCAACCATTAACATTAATATCTCTTTAATCTCGAGACCTTTAGGGAATCTATAAGTGTCGGGAAAGAGATAGCCTTCGATGGATGGCGCATCAATATCGAGGCTGGCGAGAAAGACCCTATCCTTAGAAATCCTCTCAAATTGCTCTATATCTATTATACCGAGAGCTGAAAACTTTTTGCCTATCTCAAGAAGGGAATCGCCCGGGACAACCGTAACCTCATATTCTATAATCCTCCCCTTTCTCAGGGCATCAAAGATCTGTAAAGGTGTCATATTGCCCCATAAAGGATAGTAACCTGCCTTTATTTTCTTATCAAGTCCCGTAAGCCTTCCTATTATTAAGAAGATGTTCCTGTCCCTTATCATTCCTTTCTCGGAAAGGGAATTAATGACCTCTCTGTAAGTCTGCCCCTTCTTTACCTCGAACTCAATGGCCTTGTTTCCAAAGGGTAGAGGTAACATAAACTCTGCAAGCAAATAGAAGACAAATATGAATATGATACCTGTAATTATAATTATAAGATTTTTTTTCAATGTTTTTCCCCTTTAACCTTAATGTTGCATAAATTTGGAGGCTGGCATGCCTCAAATGAATGGGTGAATGGGTAAATAGGTGAATAGGTGAACGGGCCACTTCACCACTTCACCTCTTCACCAATTAACCAATGTTCTTCACCTCTTCGCCTATTCACCCCTTCACCTATTAACCAAATATCAGGTTAATTTTTGCAACGTTTGGGTTAATATTAGGATGCCAGAATGAAGATGGAGATGTAAAGGTTGAAAAGGTATGGGTTAGAGATCTTCCTTAAAAGAGAGGGCCAGTTAGCAAGGAAAATACCAAATCCCTTGACCCATGACCCTCTTCTTTTTAATCATCCCTGACTTGTCGATTACGGTTCAATGGGCTTTTAATACATCTCTCCCATGCCACCGCCAGGCATTCCAGGAACCTTTTTCTCTTCTTCGGGTAATTCTGATACCATGACAGAGGTCGTGAGCATGAGTGCTGCAACAGAGGCTGCGTTCTGAAGGGCTGTCCTCGTGACCTTTGTTGGGTCAATTATGCCTGCCTTCATCATGTCGACATACTCCTCGTTCTGGGCATCGAAGCCGAAGTTCACATCCTTCGATGCCTTTACCTTTTCCACAATGACAGAGCCCTCTAAGCCTGCATTTGCAACGATCTGTCTTATAGGTTCTTCCAGGGCCCTCATTACGATCTTTACCCCGATATTCTGATCATGATTTTCGAGTTTGAGATTCTTAAGGGCAGACATACATCTGATTAGGGCTACTCCTCCACCTGGCACTATACCTTCCTCAACAGCCGCCCTTGTGGCATGAAGTGCATCCTCAACCCTTGCCTTCTTCTCCTTCAACTCTGCCTCTGTGGCTGCACCTACATTTATAACAGCAACGCCACCGACGAGCTTTGCAAGCCTCTCCTGGAGTTTTTCGCGGTCATAATCAGAGGTTGTCTCCTCGATCTGGGTCTTTATCTGTTTCACCCTTCCCTGAATCTTTGCAGGGTCACCGGCACCTTCAACTATAGTCGTGTTTTCCTTATCAACAGTTATCTTTTTTGCACGACCGAGATCATTAAGCTTTATATTCTCAAGCTTTATGCCAAGGTCTTCGGATATCATGGTGCCGCCTGTAAGGATGGCTATGTCCTCGAGCATTGCCTTTCTCCTCTCGCCGAAGCCTGGAGCCTTGACAGCGCAGACCTGGAGTGTTCCGCGGAGTTTATTCACAACGAGTGTTGCAAGTGCCTCTCCTTCGACATCCTCGGCTATGATGAGAAGAGGCTTACCCATCTTTGCGATCTGCTCAAGTATTGGAAGCAGGTCTTTCATGCTCGATATCTTCTTCTCGTGAATGAGGATGAATACATCCTCGAGATTACACTCCATCCTTTCAGGGTCAGTGATAAAGTAAGGGGAAATATAACCACGATCGAACTGCATTCCCTCAACGACATCGAGGGTTGTGGCCATGCTCTTTGCCTCTTCAACAGTTATAACGCCATCCTTGCCGACCTTATCCATAGCCTCTGCAATCAACTCACCTATAGAAGGATCATTATTTGCTGAGATTGTTCCCACC
>JBKBUB010000228.1:0-2423 GCA_046290925.1 Thermodesulfovibrionales bacterium
ACCTGTTTTCTAAATTGGCATGGAAGGCACAGGATACAAGGGTAGTTATAGGTTTGATTCTATTATCGTTACCCTGCAGCGCTATAAATTTTGACTGGCATAACTCTTGCTTAATAAAATGATGACCTTAATAAAAGGGGGATAAGATGGAAAAACAAAGAATACTTGTTCTCGATGATGACCCCGTGATAGGTCTCAGTTGCAAGAGGATACTGGGTGCCGAGGGTTACATAGTATCGTCTGTCACGAGGGGAGAAGAGGCGATAAAACGGATATCGAATGAGGAGTTTGATCTCCTCATCTCAGATGTGAGGCTTCCTGATATTTATGGTATTGATGTTCTTCAGGAAGTCAAGACAATCCAACCAAAAACAGATGTTGTTATAATAACAGGCTATCCAACCCTCGAGGATGCAAAAGAGGCCATAAGGCTCGGTGCTTTTGAATACCTCGAAAAACCCTTTACACCTGAATTCATGATGAATGTGGCAAAAAGGGTCTTTGACAAAAGAGGATGGATACTCAGGAAGGCCTTTATCGATCAGTTTAAGGAATATATAACACCCCTGTCCGACCTCGATGAGAAAACCATTTATTATAAAGAAGGCATGTGGGCAAGACCGATAAGAGGAGGATTATGGGAGATAGGGTTCGATATTCGTCACTGGTTACTCGGTGGACAGTTACTCTTCGTAGAGATATTCGAAAATATTGAACTCTCTGTAGGTCGCCCCTTTGCCAGGATCCTTTCAGGAGAAGGTCACATCCATGAGATGAAGGCCCCGATGAGCGGCATCGTTAAAGAAAGCAATCTGAAGGTAAATGACACCCTTTGTTCCCTCGTCAGGGATTGTCTGTCCGAGGAGTGGTTGATGTGGCTTGTTAGGATATCACCTGAAAAAAGGTAATAAGGAGGAATAATAGGGATGGAAGGAAGGATACTCGTAGTTGATGACGAGCCCATTGTTGTAAAAAGTTGTGAAAGGATACTCGCTCCTGAGGGGTATTCTGTAGATATTGCCCTAAACGGGAAAGAGGCTATTGAAAAACTCGGAAAAGACGGCTTTGATCTTGTTATAACTGATATAAAGATGCCTGATATGGATGGTATAGAACTCCTGAGATGGATCAGAAACTCAAAGCCTGACACAGGCGTTGTTATTATTACGGGTTATCCATCACAGGAGAGCATTAAAGAGGCACTCCGGCTCAGGATCCTCGATTACCTGCCAAAGCCCTTTTCTCCTGCCCTACTGATCGAGACAACGCAGAAGGCAATAGAGTTCATTAAGGCAGGAAAGGTTGCAGTAACACCAACTGAGGAATATACAGAAGAAATGGCAAGACAACTCGATGAGATAATTGCAAAGTACAAGAAGAAACCAGGAAGCCTCATTCCTGTATTGCAGCAGGCGCAGGAACTTATTGGTTATTTGCCACCCTCCGTTCAAAGGCACATCGCCAGGGGTCTCAACCTTCCTGTCAGCGAGGTCCATGGCGTGGTATCTTTCTATTCCTTCTTCACTATGAAGCCTAAAGGCAAACATAACATAAGGGTCTGTCTTGGTACCGCCTGCTATGTTAAGGGAGCGGAGGAGATAGTGAAGAAACTAAAGGAACATCTCAACATAGATATCGGCGGGATTACAGCAGACAGAAAGTTCTCAATGGAGGCTGTAAGGTGTCTTGGTGCCTGTGGCCTTGCCCCTGTTGTTGTTATAGACAAAGATACCCATGGTTCAGTGAATCCTGTTAAGGCCACCGACCTATTAAAGGAATACGAATAAGGAGGAGAATGCCATGCCAAAGTTAACAATTGATGACCTTAAGAAGATAAAGGAAGAGTATAAGTCCACAATGACTCTTAGAGAAGGGGGATACAGGGCAAAGGTTACTGTTCACATGGGAACATGTGGTATTGCAGCAGGAGCGAGAAAGGTCATGGAGGCTCTGCTGGATGAGATAGCAAAGAATAATGTAACAGATATTATCGTCACGACATCAGGTTGTGCAGGGCTATGCAGCAAAGAGCCTATGGCAACAGTAGAGATAATAAATGAGGCACCTGTTAAGTATTGCTATCTCGATGATGAAAAGATTCGTAAGATCTTTAAGGAACATCTTATTGGTGGAAAGGTCGTAGAGGACCTGGCCCTCGTAAGGGGTAGCGAAAGGGCCTATTAAGGAGGGAAGATGGAAAAGGTTAGGGCAAATGTAATGTTATGTGGTGGCACGGGCTGTATTGCCAGTGGTGGTTTGAAGATAAAGGATGCCCTCGATGCTGAAATAAAAAAGAGGGGCTTAGAAAATGAGATAAATGTCATTGTTACAGGCTGTAATGGATTCTGCGCCCAAGGCCCTATTATGACGGTTTATCCTGAAGGAATCTTCTATCAGAAATTAACAGTCGATGACATACCACT
>JBKBUB010000229.1:0-2421 GCA_046290925.1 Thermodesulfovibrionales bacterium
AAAGTTTTTGAGCCCCGCACCCATCCCAGACAGAACGCAATGAGGAGAGGCACGCCCTTACTCTCTGGGATGGGTGCATGCCAGCCTCCAAATTTATGCAACTTTTGGGTATAACTATTCATTATTTGAAGCAACGACCACTGTATTCTTCAATGGATAGAGGATGCTGATATGGCCACCCAGACTCTCTATCTCTTTTCCCTCCACAAGAATCTTTATATCTTCTATCCCTGAAAGGTTTGAGATAATACTCTCATAAAGACCCTTAAGGAGCAATAATTCTCCATAGGCATCACCCTGGAAGTTTCTTCTTACCTCATCGGAAAGATCTGTGTAAAGTATGCCGTCCTTTCCTATATAAACATTCAACAACCTTGTCCCCTCCGGGATTAGACAGCCCTGCTCGATTGAGGGACATTTCAGAAACTCCTCAATTACTGCTGAGGCCATGGAAGGTGTAGATGTCTGCCTTCTCACCTTTCTTTCTTCCATAAGGAGTTTATCTTTTACAGGGTAATAAACCTTAATAATGGAGAGATCTGTATCCTGAATACTTTCTTCCTTTCTAATTCCATTTTCAATAAACGAACCCTTCTCCCTTCCTAAGAAATAGATGTAACCGCCTGTCATACCTGATATAAAAAGCAGTAAGAATATCCCAATCCATACCAGACGGGCTTTATTGAATGGCATAGTCAATTCCTTTCAGGAGAGTCTGAGATAATCTCATCCTTTTTCCCTTATCAAACACTAAACTCCCCGGTAACTCGACCATTACTGCAGGAGCGCCGATTGAATCAAGAAGGGTTATCGGGACTTCCCTGTAAATAACCTCTATCTTGAGGTCCTCTTTTATAGCCCTCCCCAGTGCCTCAGCAAGGGCCTTGCTTTTATCTATATAGCGTCTCTGCCGATACATCATATTAAATAATTCCTCTGTCTGTTCCGCCCTATCAATATAGGGGATATTAATCACAAAACCATCCGAAAGAGAAAGGTGAAGACTGATGAATATGCCTGGTGTCTTCTGATTAGCCGCTATTGCCCTATCAGTAATAGAAATAAACTGGTCTATTCTCCTCGTCAAAAATACAGGCCTGTTCTTTTTCAGTAACATAGATTCCATCTCCCGAGCAATTGAAAGTGTTAAATCCTTCTCTCTCATGTCGTTGTGGATTATCCCGGCGTCATACCCGCCATGACCAGGGTCTATTATTATACGGGTAACTGCTGGTTTTAAAGCCGCCGTCTCATCCCCTCGTGAGGGAGTGGGTAACAATGGACTTACCGGGGCGGATGCCTCCATTTTAAAGACATCGATAGAGAACCTCGGAGGTGCATTGAGATAAAGGGTCTTAATCCTGAAGGGTTCCTTCAGCCTTATATTCACCACATTGCCCTGAATTGAGAGGCTGAGATTTATATCGTTTCTGTACCTCAGGATAGGGGCAGCGGGAAACCTGACCTGAATCGAGTCCTTCAGGACAGTAGCAGATGTCTTCTTAATGAATGTTTCATCAGCAGACTCAAAGACTATCCTCTTCCCTTCAGGATTCTCGCTGAATCTTACATTCACCTCAACAGAACCTACCGTGGGTCTTTGACTCTTTGTGGACTCGCTTTGGGCATCAGCCTTAAACTGTAAAACCACGCAGGATACTATTATCCAAATCAGTGCAAGAATTCCTCTTTTTAGCATGATACATTATATCACAGGCAGGGCGATGACCTCTTCAAGGTCGCGCTCTTATACTCTGTTAACCCAATCGTTGCAAAAGTTATATTATTACCCAAACGTTGCAAAAATTAGCCTGATATTTGGTTAATAGGTCAGAGTAATAGATCATAGGTCATTAATAGGTCCGAGGTAATAGGTGATAGGTAATATTACCCATTACCCATAACCTCTAACCCATAACCCATTACCCTTAACCCATAACCCCTTCACCCCTTCGCCATGGAAAAGAGATTGCTTAATTGCTATAATTTAATGAGGAAGATAATGTCAAAAGTTTCATGAAAAAAAGGTAGAAATATGAAAACAGAAATCCAACAGGTAGAAACAGAAATCCAACCGGTAGGAATAGAAGAAATCCAATCGGTAGGACAGGCGTCTCGCCTGTCACAGTCACAGCCCATGAGATAAGATGTTTCTTAAGACGTAGGGGTTCAAAATCTTGAACCCCTACTATGTCATTGCCGAGAAAACGGCAATCCAGAAAATCCCGCGGATACTGGATTCCTGCTTCCGCAGGAATGACAAACTGAGGTGTATATGGTTTCTGCCTTCGCAGGAATGACGAACTGGGATGTTCCATAAAACGTCGGGGTTCAAAATCTTGAACCCCTACTACATTGCCAATAATCCGATTAAGGGAAATTAAGGGAAATTTAGCAGAAAGATATGAGGATACAAATGGT
>JBKBUB010000022.1:0-11307 GCA_046290925.1 Thermodesulfovibrionales bacterium
AGAACCACTCATGTTTATTGAATGTTGCTATAGGTATCGCAGATAAAAGTTTTTTCACCATGCCAGCCCAAATATCAGGCTATTTTTTGCAACGTTTGGGTAATATCTTCATTCCCATTCAATCGTTCCGGGTGGCTTTGAAGTTATGTCAAAAACGACCCTATTAATACCCCTTACCTCATTTATTATTCTGTTAGATATCCTCTCCATTACATCGTATGGTATCCTTGCCCAGTCTGCTGTCATACCATCAACGCTTGTAACCGCCCTTACTGCCACAACATGCTCATATGTCCTTTCATCACCCATAACGCCAACGCTCTTTACCGGAAGGAGGACAGCAAAGGCCTGCCATAGTTCTCTGTAGAGACCTGACCTCTTTATCTCCTCCAGGACTATCGCATCAGCCCTCCTTAACAATTCGATCCTCTCCTGGGTCACCGAACCGAGACATCTTATCGCAAGACCTGGGCCTGGGAAGGGATGTCTGTATATTATCTCCTCAGGCATACCAAGCTCCAATCCAAGCAGCCTAACCTCATCCTTAAATAATTCCCTTAATGGCTCTATCAATTTGAGTCTCATCCTCTTCAGCAACCCTCCCACATTGTGATGGCTCTTGATCGTTGCTGAGGGGCCCTTAAAGGATGTGCTCTCGATCACATCAGGATAGAGGGTTCCCTGTGCAAGGAAGGCAACGTCCTTTATCTTTTTAGCCTCCTCCTCAAAGACCCTTATAAATTCATTCCCTATAATCTTTCTTTTTCTCTCGGGGTCCGTCACACCTTTGAGCCTCTTAAGAAACCTCTCAGAGGCATCCACACACCTTATCTTCATGTGAAAGTTTTTTCTCAGTGTCTCCTCAACCTTTTTAGCCTCCCCTGCTCTGAGCAACCCATTATCAACAAAGATACAAGTAAGGGCATCACCTATGGCCTCATGGACAAGAACAGCTGTAACGGATGAGTCAACCCCTCCGCTTATCCCGCAAACTACCCTTTTGTTACCAACCCTATCCCTTATATCGGCCTTAGCGACCCCGATAAAGGACTTCATGGTCCACTCGGGTTTGCACCGACATATCTCGAATATAAAATTTTTGAGTATCTCGTTCCCGAATTGCGTGTGGATAACCTCTGGATGAAACTGAAGGGCATAGAACATCCTCAACCTGTCAGCCATGGCAGCAATCGGCGAATTGTCTGTATGGGCTATGCTGACAAAACCTGAAGGTGCCCTTTCAATCCTATCACCATGACTCATCCAGACGATGCTCCTCTTGGGGATCCCCTTAAAGAGATCGGCAGTGTCATCAATCATAACCTCTGCCCTTCCGTATTCCCTTCTCAAGGCCCTCCCTACCCTGCCACCCTTAAGCATATGGGCCATTAATTGCATGCCATAACAGATCCCCAGTACAGGGACGCCAATGTCAAAGATGGCACTGTCAGGCAGAGGTGCATTCTTATCATAGACACTGGACGGTCCACCAGAAAGGATTATTCCTTTTGGATTAAACTCCCTTATCCTCTCGATAGAAACATTGTAAGGTAATATCTCTGAATAGACATGATTCTCTCTTATTCTTCTTGCAATAAGTTGCGTATACTGAGAACCAAAGTCTAATACCAATATTTTATCCATGTTTATCCTGTTTAATTCTATCTGCTATAGGATATAATACCTACCAATTGCATAAATTTGGAGGCTGGCATGCCTCTTCGCCAATTTTCCACTTCACCGATTCACCTCTTCACCAATTCACCTAATATCAGGCTAATTTTTGCAACGTTTGGGTAATACTCTTAATGATTTATTAACCGTTGCTCCCATCGCATAGATAAAGCCAAAGTGAATGAGCTGGTTCACTGTTCTATCCTGTAATTAGGTGCTTCCTTTGTGATTATTACATCATGGACATGACTCTCCCTCAGACCAGCATTCGTGATTCTTATAAACCTTGCCTTTTCTCTCAATTCCTTAAGGTTTCGACAGCCACAATATCCCATACCCGATCGTAGGCCACCTATCAACTGAATCACACTCTGAGATAAAGGCCCCTTATATGGTACCCTTCCCTCAACACCCTCAGGCACGAGCTTGCTCACCTCAACACCTTCCTGCATATACCTGTCCCTTGCACCCTGTTCCATTACACTCAAAGAACCCATGCCACGATAAACTTTATAACTCCTCCCCTGATAAAGGACGATCTCTCCTGGGGATTCAGCGGTACCGGCAAAGAGGCTTCCTATCATAACAGAACTGGCACCTGCCGCAAGGGCCTTGGTTATATCTCCTGAATATTTGATACCCCCATCAGCGATTAGGGGAACCTTAAATTTTTTAGTCACCCTGTAACATTCCATAATCGCTGTAATCTGAGGAACTCCGGCACCTGCCACGATTCTCGTTGTGCATATCGAACCAGGACCAATTCCTACCTTTATTGCATCTGCACCTGCCTTAATAAGGTCTGCTGCCCCCTCAGCAGTGGCAACGTTGCCAGCTATAATATCTACAGAAATCTTTTTCCTGAGTCTCTTCAATGTATCTATAACAGCCTTTGTATGCCCGTGGGCTGTATCTATAACGATTACATCAACACCAGATTTAACAAGCAATTCAGCTCTATAAAGGGCATCTTCTCCAACACCAACAGCAGCCCCCACTCTTAAGCGCCCGAGAGAATCCTTGCAGGCATTGGGATACTTCCTCCTTTTCTCTATATCCTTAATCGTTATAAGACCCTTGAGTCTGAAGTCCTTATCAACAATGGGCAATTTCTCTATCTTATATTTGTGTAATAATTCCTTTGCCTTATCGAGGTCAGTCCCCTCAGGTGCGGTTATAAGCCTCTCCTTTGTCATTACATCCGATACCTTTTTAGTGAAATTGGTCTCAAATCTTAGGTCTCTGTTAGTTAAAATACCAACAAGTTTACCATGAACAGTGACAGGAACTCCTGATATCTTGTATCGCTCCATAAGTTCCATTGCCTCCGAGATAGGCGCCTCAGGAGAGACCGTTATCGGGTCGATTATCATACCACTTTCTGACTTCTTAACCTTATCTACCTCAATAGCCTGTTTATCTGCCGTCATTGCCCTGTGGATAATCCCGATGCCGCCTTCCCTCGCTATTGCAATAGCCATTTGGGCCTCCGTTACAGTATCCATGGCAGAACTTGAAAGGGGTATGTTGATCTTAATAGAGCGGCTGAAGAGAGTGCTCACATCGACTTCCCGGGGCAGCACATTTGATTTGGCAGGTAAAAGCAAAACATCATCAAAGGTAAGTCCTTCTACTATCCTCTTTTCTGGCATCTCTCCCTCTCTTTAAAAATTTTTAAATTTTAACATTTTACAAAACCTTATGGCAATGAAAGGGGATTATTTTGTATCATAAAACATGACAGGGATAATTGATTTTCACACCCATGCCTTCCCTGATGGGATCGCTGAAAGGGCGATCAGCACCCTCGAGAAAGAAGGTAAAATTAAGGCAAGGCTTGATGGAAGGATATCTTCCCTGCTTGCTTCAATGGATAACTATGGCATAAAAAAAAGCATAGTCTGCTCTATTGCCACAAAGCCATCTCAGTTCGAAGCTATCTTATCATGGTCAAAAAGCATAAGATCAGAAAGGATAGTTCCCTTTCCCTCCTTCCATCCTGAAGATAGTAATTTTAAGGAAAGGATTTCTGCAATTAGAGAAGAGGGGTTTTTAGGGATTAAGTTTCATCCCTATTATCAGGACTTTGACATAGACGAGGAAAGGCTTTTCCCTGTTTATGAGGAGATTATCAAAAAAAATCTTATCGTTGTTATGCATACAGGCTTTGACTTTGCCTTTCCGAGGATAAGAAAGGCCGATCCCTTTAAGATAATGAAGATAAAAGGTCTATTCCCGGAACTCAGGCTTGTTACAACCCATCTCGGTTCCTGGGATGACTGGGATGAAGTAGAGAAATACCTGATAGGGAAAGACATATATATGGAGGTATCCTTCTCCATGGAACTCCTGAATAAGGAGCGGGTGAGGGAGATGATATTGAGACATCCCTCAACACATATACTTTTTGGCACCGATTCACCCTGGACGGATCAGGGCAAGACGCTTTCTATGTTAAAGGGACTGGGCCTCAATAAAGAAAGGGAGAAGATGATCCTCAGCGAAAATGCAATGAGACTTTTACAATGAATCTTTTACAGGATAAGGATTATGAACCCCTGGCCTTCAGGATGTCTCCTCGGAGCCTCGATGAATATGTTGGCCAAGAGCATATCCTCGGTAAGGGAAAACTTCTTAGAAGGGCGATTGAGGCGGATCGAATAACCTCCCTTATTCTCTATGGACCACCTGGGACTGGTAAAACAGCCCTTGCAAGGGTAATTGCTGAAAAGACAAAGGCACATTTTGAATGGCTCAATGCAGCCACAGCAGGCCTTGAGGACCTCAGGAAGATAATAAAAGAGGCTAAGGCAAGGAAAATAAAGGGTCTCAAAACTATACTCTTCCTTGACGAGATACATCGATTCAATAAGCTTCAACAGGATGCCCTTCTTCCTGATGTGGAGGAGGGCAATATCATCCTTATTGCAGCAACAGTAGAAAATCCCTTTTTCTATGTAAATTCAGCACTCCTGTCGAGAAGCCAGGTCTTCGAGTTAAAGCCTTTGAAGGAGAGCGATATAATCGCAATCCTCAAAAATGCATTGAAAGACAGGGAAAGGGGTCTTGGTTCAATGAATATAAGGATCCATGACGATGCCATTAATCATATTGCAAGAATGTCTGAGGGAGATGCAAGAAGGGCCCTTACAGCCCTTGAGGTTGCAGCCTTGACAACAGAACCAGGAAAAGACGGCCTCATCGAGATAGACCTGAAAACCGCTGAGGAATCAATCCAGAAAAAGGCGATAGTCTACGACAAGAAAGGTGACCAGCACTATGATACAATCTCTGCCTTTATAAAGAGTATGAGGGGCTCTGACCCTGATGCAGCCATTTATTATCTTGCGAAGATGCTTTACGCAGGGGAGGATCCGAGATTCATTGCAAGAAGAATAGTCATTTGTGCTTCAGAAGATGTCGGAGATGCTGATCCAATGGCTCTCGTCATAGCCACGTCAGCACTGAGGGCAGTGGAGTTTGTTGGGATGCCAGAGGCTCGGATACCCCTTGCCCAGGCCACTATCTATGTTGCAAAGGCTCCAAAGAGCAATGCCTGTTATCGTGCCATTGAGGCTGCTTTAAAAGATATAGAGACCGAGCAGGTTCAGGAGGTTCCCAATCACCTGAAGGATGCCCATTATCCTGGGGCAAAGAAACTCGGTCACGGTAAGGGCTATAAATATCCTCATGATTATGGCGGTTACGTGGAACAGGATTATATGATAAAAAAGAAGAGATATTACAATCCCTAATCCTTTTCTTTCTCAAAACTCCTTACATCTATAAATGGAACAGCCCCTGCCGTTACCTTCGGGAGATGACCATCCCATTTTTTTATCGCCTCCATACTCGCCTCTATCTGTCTCAAGCGAACAAGCTGAGGCGTGACATTTTCTTTCTGTAGTCTTAATGCTTCTGCCTCCGCCTTTGCCTGGGTAATCTTTTGTTCAGCCTCTATCTTGATCCTTTCAAGGTCTCTCTGGGCCTTAAGGGCAAGCTGTTCCGCTGTTTGCTTCGCCTCAATGGCCTGGGTGAATTGCTGGGAAAACTTGAAGTTCACTATCGAGAAGTCATCCACTATTATGTTATATGCCCTCATTCTCTGGCTTAGCAACTCCTTTATCTCTGACCTTACCCTTTCTCTCTGGGTAATTAATTCAACGGCAGTGTACCTCGCCGTGACTGCTTTAACAACCTCTTGAACAGCAGGGTCTATTATCCTCTCCTTATATTGAAGACCTATGTTTTGATATACCCAATTCGCCTTGTCAGGCAGTATATGATAGTTCACGGCTATTGTGGAGTGTGTATCCTGAAGATCCTTTGAGGCAGCCTCTGCATCTGTCTGAGATTTATGTACCTTCACATCTATCTTTATAATCCTCTGCATTATTGGAACTCTAAAATGAAGACCTTCATCGAGAACCTTTTCCTGAACAGCCCCAAAATTCAAGACAACGCCTCTTTCACCTGCACCTATAATAACAAAAGGGTTCAAGAACAATAAGACTATAGCTCCTATAAATATAAAAAATATTATCCTTGTAATCCTGAATCCCTTTGCCCCCTTTTCCTTTATAATGTCAATCACCTTTGGTTCCATAGTGCCTCCAAACTTTTTAAAATCCTTGACTTAACTTTTACTCTACTATATCCTCTATTATCTTAAACTTCTCTTGAAGGGCCCTTTCGACGACCTCTGGGACAAGACCCTTAACAGAGCCTCCAAAGGATGATACCTCCTTAACGAGACTCGACGTAAGAAAAGAATATTCCTCTGAGGGCATCATGAAGACTGTCTCAATCATGGAATTAAGCCTTCTGTTCATGAGGGCTATCTGGAGTTCATATTCAAAGTCTGATACTGCTCTCAGTCCCCTTATGATAGCGACTGCCTTCTTAGATTCAACATAATCAACTAATAGACCATTGAAGGCCTCTACCTTCACATTCTCAATATCCGTGATTGACTCCCTTATTAACCTCAATCTCTCATCAAGTGTAAAAAGGGGCTGCTTCTTAGGATTAGGCGCAACAGCTATTATGACCTCATCGAAGATCCTTACCCCTCTTTTCACGAGGTCAAGATGGCCATTTGTTATGGGATCAAAGGTGCCTGGATATATAGCTATTCTCATATTCATCCCCCAGCCTGTAAAGGGTCAAGGATGTATCACCGTAGCGATAGGATTTTACCATTCTTAATCCTTCTATCACCTCAGGTAATGTCCTTTTCGAAAAATGTTCTGCTATTAAAATACCATCAGGTTTAAGGAGTCTATTTTTCCCTATAAAGGGAAGGACCTTCATCAACTCTTTAGACTGATAAGGCGGATCGAGGAATATGATATCAAAGGAAACTCCCTTCCTTGCCTCTTTTTCAAGAAAATCATAGGCCTTTGATCTTCTAATCCTCGCCCTATCCTTAAAACCAAACTCATCGATTAATTGCTCTATAATCTTTATCCTCAAAGGATTCGTCTCCACAAAGACCGTGCAACCTGCTCCTCTGCTTAATGCCTCTATGCCCACACCACCACTGCCAGCATAAAGATCAACAAAGGTAGAACCAATTATCCTGTCTCTGAGTATATCAAAAATTGCCTCCCTTACCTTTGAAGAGGTTGGTCTCAATCTATCTTCGCCCCTCGATGAGGTCTTTTTATAATCTATCTTCCTTCCCTTCGCAGTCCCTCCTGATATCCTTATGCCTGTCATTGTTCTTTATTACCTCCCATCCCTTCAGGTAACCCACAGACACCTTTACATGACTTCAGAAGCGGCTGTGACAGCTTTTTCCTGAGAAAAGAAACCTGCAGAAAAGCTATAGCTCCTGATAAAAAGAGGTTGAGATTGTGGCTTCCAAATCCGAATATGTTTGGTATTATAGCAAAGGGATAGAGGAGGAGTAATAGCCATCCCTCAATGAATCCAAAGCAATAGGCCTCCTTTCCAATCAGACCGGCGCCGCCGACGAGAATAAAAGCGAGCCCCAGGCAGAAGATATTCGTTCTGTAGTCGGAGATAAAAAAACTTAATACCTGAATTGCGATGCCTGAAAAGGTCATTATAAGGATAAACCTTTTTATCTCCTTCTTCCATACAAGCAAGAAGAGCGATGAAAGGGTGATACCTGCCTCAAAGATTAGAAGTGGTATGATAGAGAAACCTGACTTGAGAAAATAGAGAAGAAAAAAACCTGTGGCACCGATGCTCTGAAGGATGTAACCTATCCTGTAGGTAATGTCATAAGACCTTGGGTAATGTATACCTGCGGCCTCTATCTGCTCCTCTAATGTCGGCCATTCCTCCATATCCGCCTCAGAGGGAAATAACCAGAAAAAATGTATTTAAGATAATGCTGATGTTGCGAAAAAATCTATTTTTCGGCAATATCCGCATCATTTGGATTAACGATATATTCATCCTTGAGCTTATATCCCTCAATCTTGACCTTCCTGCCCTCGATCTTCAGTTTCCCTTCGCTATAAAGCCTTATCGCCTCTGGGAATATCCTGTGTTCAAGCCTTAGAATCCTCTCAGAAAGCGTCTCTTCATTATCATCAGGAGAAACCGGGACAGCAGCCTGAATTATTATCGGTCCTGTGTCCATTCCCTCATCAACAAAATGGACTGTACAACCACTTATCCTTACACCGTATTCAACAGCCTGCCTCTGTCCATGCAACCCTGGGAATGAGGGAAGAAGTGCAGGATGTATGTTCATTATTCTGTTCCGATAGACCTCTATTAGGGGTCTTCTTACGATCCTCATAAAGCCAGCGAGTATAACGAGTTCAACGTCTCTCTTCTTAAGTTCCTCTGAAATGACCGAGAAATACTCATCCTTTGTCCTGTAATCCTTCGGATTGAGATATATGTATTCAATTCCATGGTTTTCTGCCCTTTTGATCGCATAGGCCTCAGGATTGTCAACAATCAAGACTTTTATAACAGCCCTGAGGCGACCTGCCTCTATCTCATCGATTATAGCCTGGAAATTTGATCCCCTTCCAGATGCGAGTACACCAAGATTTAAAGTCTTCATCCTTTAAAGCCTGATTTCAATAAAGGCCCTCTCTCTAAGACTCCTGATCCAACCCCTATAGGCCTCATTGAATTTATTCTCAAAGAGCTTTTTTCTGGCCATCTCTTTCATCTCATCCTGTGTCTTTGCCTCTATTTTCTCATCGAGCTTTATAATATGAAGTCCCTTATCAGTCCAGAAAGGTTCACTCACATCTCCTACATTCATCCTCGATAAAACATCGAGAAACTCCCTGCTTAAGAGTTCTTTGTTTATCATACCGAGTTCTCCACCAGTCTTAGCAGAAGGATCCTCAGATAATGAAAAGGCAACAGCAGAGAATTCCTCACCTGCCCTTATCCTTGATAATGCCTCCTGGGCCTTTGCCATCATTGAATCCCTATCCCTGTCCTTTGTCTTCTTAATCAAGATCTGTCTGATTCTGTAAGATGAGCCCTTGTTTTTCGAGATATAATCATTTATCTCCTCTTCTGAGACAATGATCTTACTCCTGACCTGCTGATTAACCACCTTACTTAAGGTTATCTGCTCTGCAAGCCTTTTTCTGTATTCATCAATATTCATGCCTTCTGCCTTTAAAGATTCATTAAAGTCTTTATCAGAGAGGTTATACTTCTTCTTAATGCCTTCAATCGCCTCGTTGACCTCTTCACTACTGACCGATATGTCGAGTTTTTTAGCAGCCTGTAACTGTAATCTTCTGTCTATAAGCGTCTCGAGGAATTTAGCCTCATTATCTTTAAAAAATCTTTTCTTATCAGCTTCATTGACATTTCTAAAATCCATGCCTGATTCAAATTCCATAGCCCTGTATAACTCGCTCCAGGTTATAACCTCCTTATCGACAACGGCAACGACTCTATCGAGAAGAAAAGGCATGGTTGTAGCCATTGAAAGGGTGGTAAAAGAGATGACAAATAATAAAACCAAAAGAATAACCTTAATTCTCATGTCAGATAATTATAAATAAGGTATTTCAAATAAGGCAAGGAGATTAATGGCCTGTCATCTTTTTTGGGTCGAGCAAATCCTCTACTTCCTCTGCAGTCAATATCCCCATTTCGACCACAATATCTTTTATACTCTTCTGTTCTCTTATGGCCTTTTTCACTACCTCCGCAGCTTTTTCATAACCTATCAAAGGGTTGAGAACCGTTGCCAATATGGGATTTCTCTCAACCAGTTCACGGAGTCTCCCGATGTTAACCTCCATACCTTCGATAGCCTTTTCAGCAAGCAACAGAGAAACATTACCAAGTATCGTTATTGACTGAAGGATATTATGGGCAATAACGGGGAGCATTACATTCAATTGAAAATCTCCGAGGGAATTGGCAATTGTTATCACAAGGTCATTACCCATGACCTGGGCAGAGACCATCCTGACAGCCTCAGGTATGACAGGGTTAACCTTTCCAGGCATTATAGATGAACCAGGTTGAAGGGAAGGTAGTCTTATCTCGGAAAGTCCTGATATAGGGCCGCTGTTCATCCATCTCAGGTCATTTGCGATCTTCATAAGTGAAGAGGCAAGGGTCTTCAACTGTCCTGAAAGCTCCAGTATGCTATCCTGTGATGATTGGGCCTCGAAATGATTCTCCGTCTCTCTAAAATCTATACCTGTTCTTTCAGAAATCACAGCCGCCACCTTCCTGCCAAAATCGGGGTGTGTGTTTATCCCTGTTCCGACAGCAGTGCCTCCTATGGCAAGCAGTGAAAGGCGAGGAAGTACCGATTCAACCCTTTTTATAGATGATGATATCTGGGCTGCCCATCCTGACATCTCCTGTCCCAGGGTAATGGGCATTGCATCCATAAGATGCGTCCTTCCTGTTTTTACAACATCCCGATAAATTCGGCACTTTCTATCGATTGTTGAACGCAGTTTGTCAAGGTTTGGCAGTAGTAATCTTTTAACCTGAATACTGGCTGAAACATGGATAGCTGATGGTATAACATCGTTAGATGACTGGCCCATGTTGACATGGTCATTTGGGTGAACTGGACTTTTTGAATTCTTCTGTCCTGTGAGTATCTCATTTGCCCTGGTTGCTATAACCTCATTGGCATTCATATTAGTTGAAGTTCCTGAACCAGTCTGGAAAATGTCGATAGGAAACTGGTCATTCAAATCTCCTTTGATCACCTCTTCCGAGGCCTTTACAATTGCATCGGCTAAATCCGGCTTGAGGAGACCCAGAGACCTGTTTACCTCCGCGCAGGCAAGCTTTATATAACCAAGGGATGATATAAAGACTGGAGGGAATCTCAAACCGCTTACCGGAAAATTCTCGATAGCCCTCTGGGTTTGAGCACCCCAGTAGGCTTCCTTCTGCACCTTTACCTCTCCAAGCGAGTCCCTCTCTATCCTATAATCCATGCATAAATATTACATTATTTCTGCAAAAGAATAAACCTTAACGTTGCAGTAATGAAGTGGATATTTGACCCATTCACCTATTCACCCCTACATTGGTGAAGTGGTGAAGTGGCCTATTCACCTATTCACTCATTCACCCATTCACCCATTCACCTATTCATTTGAGGCACGCCAGCCTCCAAATTTATGCAACTGGTGGGTA
>JBKBUB010000230.1:0-2373 GCA_046290925.1 Thermodesulfovibrionales bacterium
AATCTCCTTCCAGCATCCTTTGCTGCACTTCTCAATATGTCTAAGAATGCTTCCCTCGATATGTGATGAGAGCAGGAGGATGTGGCTATAAGGCCTCCCTCGTTCAGAAGTCTCATTGCATTGGCGTTTATCTTTCTGTATGCCTTTGCAGCCTCCCTGATCTTCTCCCTGCTCTTAACAAAGGCTGGTGGATCCAGGACGATAAAATCATATCTGCCGCCCTTCTTAATCTCACCCTCGATGAAATCAAAGACATCGGCCTTTAAGAATCTGCATCTATTGGAAAGTTTGTTCAACTCTGCATTCTTAATCGAGATTTCAATGGCATATTCAGACTCATCAACACCAATCACATCAGCACCACAGGCAGCCATATGAATTGCCCATGCCCCCGAATAACAGAAGAGGTCAAGCCCCTTCCCCTTATTTATCAGCTTGCTGAAGGCATTTCTATTTTCACGCTGATCGAGGAAAAAGCCTGTCTTCTGACCTGAAAGGGTTTCTACATAGAATGACAGTTCGGCCTCCTTAATCACGACCTCTGTCACTTCACCCTTTATAATCCCCTTTTCGAGCGCCAAACCTTCAAGTCTCCTGAAGGGACTATCATTCCGCAGTATTATACTTACAGGATGGAAGAGTTCATCGAATATATCGACTATTATATCCTTTAACCTCTCCATGCCCGCCGTGAGGGTTTGTAAGACGATAACATCGCTGTACTTATCAACTATCAATCCTGGTAAGAGGTCACCCTCGCTATATACAACTCTGAAGGAGTCTGAATCAGGGTATAATCTCTTCCTGTAATCCAGAGCCTTTCTTATCCTTTCCGTCAGAAAATCCTTGTCAATCCTCTCTGTCTTGTCTGAAAGGAGTCTTATGGCGATAAGGGAGTGAGGATTTATGTATCCTGTACCGAGGATATGTCCAGCCCTGTCAGAGACCTCGACAATCTCGCCAGGCTCAAACCTTTTAGGTGTCCCCACGATCTCATTTGAGAATATCCAAAGGTGGCCTGAGAGGATGCGGCTGCTTCTTTTTAATTGGACTTTTTGTTCATTCACACATTAAACCTGAAATTGATTATATCCCCATCCCTGACCTCATAGGTCTTTCCCTCGAGCCTGAGGAGCCCCTTTTCACGGGCCACAGCCATACTTCCACAACTGATAAAATCATCAAAGCCAATTACCTCTGCCCTTATGAAACCCTTTTCGATGTCAGAATGGATCTTACCTGCTGCCTTCTGTGCTACAGTCCCTTTCTTTATTGTCCATGCCCTTACCTCATCCTCTCCAACAGTAAGGAAGGAGATGAGACCAAGGAGAGAATAACACACATGGATCAACTTATTAAGGGCAGGTTCTTCTATACCCAGGTCTTTTAAGAAGGCATCTGCATCCTCTTCGTTCAATTGGGAAATCTCCATCTCTATCTTTCCGCAGAGGGAAACAATGGAGTAAGGCAAGATAATTGATGGGTCCTTCTGATGTCTATTCATGAGGTTATCTGCCTCTTTAATGAGTTCTCGCTCTTTATTGCTATTCAGGTCATCCTCTCCTATGTTAAACACAATCACCTCAGGTTTTATCGAGACAAACTGAAGGTGCCTCATCGCCTTCTGTTCATCTTCGTCAAAAAATACATTCCTGAGAGGTATCTCCTTTTCGAGGTAATCCTTACACTTAAGGAGGAGTCTCTTTTCTGCCTCATCAGGTTTTTTCCCCTTCTTTGCCCCCTCTTCTATCCTTGCAAGCCTCTTTTCAACCAGTTCGAGGTCTCCAAAGAGGAGTTCCATCTCAACTGTCTCGAGGTCCCTCAACGGGTTTATGCTACCCAGGGGATGAACAACCGAATCATCCTCAAAGGCCCTGACAACATGAACGATTGCATCCACATCCTTTATAAGGTCAAAGACCTTCCTGTTCTGTGCTATGTCTCCCTTTGTGAGGCCAATATAATCTACATATTCAACAGTGGCATGGGTTATCTTCTTTGGTTTGTATATCTCTGCGAGTCTCAGGACCCTGTTGTCGGGGACTTTAACAACCCCATAATTCGGCTCTCCACTTACAGTGGGGTATATTGTTGTCTCTATATTCTGTTTTGTCAGGGCGTTGAAAAGGGTCGTCCTGCCCGAGTTTGATAAACCAATGATAGCCAATTTCATGGGATTAACCTGAAAGATGCATTTAAAATATTGCAGATGTTGCGAAAAAATTTATTTTTCGATACCTTAGTGTACCGTAAATTGATTGTATTACGCATTTTTATTCATACAATCGTGCGATAATTAACCCACCAGTTGCATAAATTTGGAGGCTGGCATGCCTCAAAAACTTTTATAATGCGATTTGATATTAAATGTGA
>JBKBUB010000231.1:0-2346 GCA_046290925.1 Thermodesulfovibrionales bacterium
CCCTCTCGTGGACCTCTCTTTCTTCAATGTATGCCCTGTCCTTTCTGAAGAACCTTATTGTATAATCAGGCCACCAGCCACCATACTTTATCCATTTGCCTAAAAAGAAGTTTTTCCTTGGTATGAAAAAACCATAGTGATCTTGACGACTTAAGCGTGATTGGTGGCTGGCAAACAACCGAGAGATTTCTTCTTTTAATTCAGGTGTCACCCTTTCATCGGCATCGAGGATTAGGACCCAGGTTTTTTTTGCATAATTCACAGCAGATTGTTTCTGTCTTGCATATCCCTCCCATTCCTGCTGAAATACCCTTTTAGTGTATTCCCTGCATATCTCTATCGTCCTATCCTTGCTGAAGGAGTCAACAACTACAATATCCTCAAAATCCTTTACGCTTTCGAGGGCATCACGGATGTTTCGTTCTTCGTTCTTCGTAACGATTACAACAGAGACAGGTATCAATAACTGCCTCCGCTAAGGTTTGCATTTATTGAGCCTATCTTTACCTTCGTCTGCAATTTAACGGGTATCCTCTTTTCGTCATCCGTGAGCCAGATGAGTATGTCACCCTTCCTGTAAAATATTCCCTCTGACTTCAATAATGGTTTTATAACGATTGTATCGAATTCACCAGCAGGTACATGAATCTTCTCCCTTCTAAGTACCTGTACCTCCACATTCCATACCTTCTTGCTGTCAAAGATAGTGACATAGACAGGTCTGCCAACCTCGAGATTTATATCCCTCAGGTAGTAAAAACTCGATAGGGGATCAAATATGGGGAAGGGCACATCGATCTCTTTCCTTTCGTTACCGAGATAATCTATGTAGAGGGCCTTTGAATTTGTAGCATCAAAGACTACCTCCTTATTCTTTCTGTGTTTCCCTTCCCTTATCTTAAGCCTGTAATTAACTGAATGACCGAGCAGGGAATTATGGTTTCCCTTCAGGAGTCTGCTTTCAACCCTGTCATCAACCTTATAAAATACAGAGACCCATTTTGCTGACCTTGCCGTTGAGACGATTAAGAGGTGGTCACCATCATTTTTAATCTCTAAAGTGGCCTCACCTGCCTTAATACCTGTCCAGGTGAGGTCATAGATAAGCCTCTCGGGGATATTGAAGGAAAGAGCCTTTGAAAAGGAAAAGGAGATGAAGAATATTAAAAGTAGAAGGCAAGTCCTAAGATGTTTCATTAATTTGTATTTCAGGTTTTGCTACCTCAAAGACCTCCCATAAAGGTATTTCTAAATTCTCGAATATCCCTGATTTAAAGACCTCATCGGCTCCAATGATATCAGGCTCACTATATCCTCCGGCAGTTAATAGGAATATCTCAATATAATTTTCTTCAGGATGCACAAGTATGTATTCTCTTACGCCAAATTTTTCGTAAAGCTCTTTCTTGATTTTTCTATCTTTAACAGCAGTGAAGAAGGAGAGAACCTCTATTATCAGATCAGGCGCTCCATAGATTTTGTCTTTAATTTTATTCTTATCACATACAACAAACACGTCAGGCTGCACAAAGTTATAGTCATCGAAATAGACATCGAGAGGTGCCGCATAGACCCTACATGGTGTCCCTCTTAGTTTCTCGTTAAGTTGGACCGTCAGATTTACTAAAATCCTTTGATGTCTCTCTGTTGGTGAAGGACTCATATTATAGGCCTTACCACCTATGACCTCCCACCTCTCTTCTTCAGGCCATGTTAGATAGTCTTGCCAGGTAAATCTCTCAACCCCGTCTTTTTTTAAGGGATAACCCATTTATCAATACTCCTTCTCATGCCTGTAGCCTTTCTTTATATGTTATATTAATACATGCTGATAATTCCTGCAATAGATTTAAAAAATGGCAAGTGTGTGAGACTCCTTCAAGGAAGGGCTGATGCTGTGACTGAATACTCTCAGGACCCTGTGGAGGTGGCAAAAAAATGGGAGTCTTCAGGTGCGAGGTTAATCCATATTGTTGACCTCGATGGAGCCTTTACAGGTGACCAGAAGAATATAGAAAGTATCAAGGAGATAAGAAAGGCTGTCACTGTGGAGATTGAACTTGGTGGTGGCATAAGGGATATGGAGAGGATTGATATGCTTCTTGGCCTTGGAATAAACAGGGTGATACTCGGGACAGTTACTGCCCAAAGGCCTGAGCTTGTCAAAGAGGCCTGCAAGAGATTTCCTCAGAGGATAATTGCTGGCATAGATGCAAAGGATGGGCTTGTTGCAATAAAGGGATGGGTTGAGCTCACAGATATTAAGGCAACAGATCTTGCCCTGAGGATGCAGGATTATGGTGTCTGGGGTATAATCTATACAGATATCTCAAGGGATGGGATGAT
>JBKBUB010000232.1:0-2308 GCA_046290925.1 Thermodesulfovibrionales bacterium
ATAAGGATACTTTTTATGGCCTCAGCAGTTTTCATATCTCGCTCAGCATCTTCTCCGCTACCTTTATCGGATCGACCTTATAAGTTCCTCCATTAACAGCCTCTTTAATGGCCTGAACCTTTTCCTCCCTCACTTCAGGCAGATTATTAACAGATGCTATTAATGAGGCGATCTCTTTTCCTTTCTGCGAGATGTCGATTCTGTCAACATTTTGTTCCCTCTTTGATGCGCTGATCCTGTCCCTTTCCCCAGACTCTGACACCTTCTTGGCCTTTTGAGCGCTCAGGGTTACCTCATTGGCCTCAGGTGGCTTTCCTCCCTGAATCTTCATCCTTCCCTCCTCAATATTGCCTTTTCTTTATATATCGGAACTTTTAGGGAATTCTTTAATCCCTCATTGCTACCAGTGTAATGGGGTCTATTGGTTCACCATTGTATCTCACCTCAAAATGAAGATGGGGACCTGTAGAAAGACCTGTGTTACCAACCTTTGCTATAGCAGTATCAGTATCAACATAATCGCCTGTCCTGACAAGATTCAACTTATTGTGGGCATATCTGGTTATATATCCGTCACCGTGGTCAATTAAAACAACTTTACCATAACCTCCCTGTTCACCACTAAATATGACCTTTCCTGCTCTTATTGGATATATATCAGTTCCCTCAGGAGCGGCTATATCTATACCATGATGAAATCTCATATCGCCATATAAAGGATGTCTCCTCATACCATAGCCTGAACTGACCACACCATTTACAGGAAACCTTTCAACCTTCGCCTCTCCTTGTTGTTCTGAAAGATAGGTCTGGGCATTAGGAGGACTGGGAGATGGAGAGGCACGGTCTACAGCATTATCCCGCTCCGAACCCTCAACTCCCCTTATCGAATCCCTGACCGCTCCATACCGCTCCCTGTTAATGCCCTTAAGCAACATCTCCCTGAGCCCCAGTCCTCGTTCAGCCATCAGTCGAGCCAATTCCATATCAAAAAGGCTTGTATAGACATCGCTGCCCATACCCTTTGATGATTCTTCAGATGCCTGCCTCATCGCCTTAATTAATTCATAGGCAAAAAGGGATTCCAACTCCTTTGCAGCTAATTTTATTGCCTCTGCGTCTTTCCTGCCTCTCAGGTTTTCAAGCCCGCTAAAAAGTGGCGTTCCTTCTATCCCGTGCATTATATTATCTCCAGTTCTGCCCTTAGCGCGCCTGCTGCCTTTAATGCCTGAAGTATGGATATCAAATCTCTCGGCGTTACACCCAGGGCATTCAGGGCCTTCACAACCTCTCCGAGTGTCGTGCCTGATACCTCAACAAGGGCAGCCTTTTCCTCCTTCACCTTAACCTCTTTTTCAGGCACAACTATGGTCTCTGCCTTCTCAGGTGCCAGAGGAGGTGGTTGAGAAACCTTATACTCAGTCTTTATCTCAATACTCAGGTTACCATGGGCTATTGCAACTGGTGATACCCTGACCTTTTCTCCAATTACAACAGTTCCAGTCCTCTCATTTATAACCACCCTTGCAGGGACATCCACATTTACCTCCAGGGATTCAATCATCGAGACGAGTTCAACTATCCTGCCTTTATATTCAGGAGGTATCCTGAGCCTCACTGTCGATGGGTCAGAGGGAGAGGCATAGTCAAATTTGAGGGCCTCATTTATCTTGTGAGCGATCCCTTTAGCAACGGTAAAATCAGGCCTTCTCAAAAAAATCTTCATCTCACTCCCATTAATGAGATTAAAGGGGGGTTCTCTTTCAATCATTACTCCCTCAGGCACCTTACCTGTTGTTGGATGATTCTTCTGAACCGTTGTGCCACCACCGCCACCAACAAATCCGCCTATTGAGACAGGACCCTGGGCAAGGGCATAGACCTTACCATCAGGGCCTTTCAAGGGGGTTAAGAGGAGTGTTCCACCCTGGAGACTCTTTGCGTCTCCAATAGTGGACACAATGGCATCTATCTTGATGCCAGGCTTTGGGAAGGGGGGGAGGTTAGCCGTTACCATCACAGCGGCAGTATTTTTCGCCTTTATATCATTTGGTCTCACTGTAAGACCCATCCTTTGAAGCATGTTTGCAATACCCTGCATCGTGGCAAGACCCTTGTCTCCAGAGCCATCGAGGCCTACAACAAGACCATAACCTATAAGCTGATTCTCCCTGAATCCCTCAAAGGAGGCGATGTCCTTGATGCGCTCAGCATGAGCAGAAGACAGAAGACAGATAACAGGTAACAGAACAGAGACAACTAAATATACCCACCAGTTGCATAAATTAGGAGGCTGCCCCGCACCCAT
>JBKBUB010000233.1:0-2295 GCA_046290925.1 Thermodesulfovibrionales bacterium
TTAAGGGTAGCTATAACAGAATGGTACAAAAGGAGATACGATGTTGACCTTGACCCTGAGACTGAGGTTGTTGTAACGATAGGTGCCAAAGAGGGACTGAGTCATTTGTCTTATGCAACCCTCGGCCCTGGAGATGTTGTAATGACGCCATCTCCAGCCTATCCAATTCATCCCTACAGTGCAATACTGGCTGGTGCAGAGGTAAGATATATCCCTACAGGCAGGGGTCTCGATTTTTTTGAGGAAACAGAAAAGGCCTTTAAGGCCACATGGCCAAAACCGAAGATGCTCATAATAAACTTTCCCCATAATCCTACGACAGAGTGTGTTGAACTCGATTTCTTCAGGAAGGTAGTTGAATTCGCAAAGGAACATGAGATAATGGTTGTCCATGACTTTGCCTATGCTGACCTTTGTTTTGATGGTTACAAAGCACCGAGCTTTCTTCAGGCACCGGGGGCAAAGGATATTGGTGTAGAGTTCTTCTCAATGACAAAGAGTTATTCAATGGCTGGCTGGAGAGTAGGATTCTGCTGTGGTAACAGGGAGATAGTAGGTGCATTGACAAAGATAAAGAGTTATCTCGACTATGGCATGTTTCAGCCTATACAGATAGCGAGCATTGTTGCCCTGCGGGGGCCTCAGGACTGCGTTGAGGAGGCAAGGAGCATTTATGAGTCGAGGAGGAATGAACTTATTAGGGGACTCCATAAGGCGGGATGGATGGTACCACCTCCAAAGGCTACCATGTTCGTTTGGGCTGAAATACCTGAGCCATTTAAGGAGATGAAGTCACTGGAGTTCAGTAAATTTCTTCTTAAGGAGGCTGGCGTGGCCGTTTCCCCAGGCATCGGATTCGGAGAGGGCGGTGATGACTTTGTCAGGTTTGCCCTTGTTGAAAACGAACACAGGATAAGGCAGGCAGTAAGGGGAATTAAGAAGGCTCTACGTGGAAAGGATCCTTATAATCGAGGATAGAGAGTCCATGGCCCGCATGCTCAAGGAAACGATAGAGGCAGCGGGCTATCAAACGATCATCTCTGGAGATGGACAGGAGGGAATAAAGAGATTCAAAGATGAAAGAATAGATCTTGTCATTACTGACCTAAAGCTTCCCAAGAAGGACGGGCTTGCGGTACTTTCCGCTGTTAAGGAAGAAAACCCCCTTGTACCTGTGATAATAATGACTGCCTATGGCACCATTGATATAGCTGTGAAGGCAATAAAGGACGGCGCCTTTGACTTTATAACAAAGCCTTTTGATACGGATCACCTCCTTCATCTTATAAAGAAGGCCCTCCAGAATCAGAGGCTTATAACAGAAAATATGCTCCTCAGGGAGGAATTCTCTTCCCGTCTCGGCATGCCAACTATAATTGGAAAGAGTGAAAGGATAACCGAGGCTGCAAAAAAGGCACAAAAGGTAGCTCAGACAAAGACAACGGTTTTACTCCTCGGCGAAAGCGGGACAGGAAAGGAACTATTTGCAAGGGCAATTCATTGCCTGAGCCCGCGAAAGGACTTCCCCTTTGTGCCTATTAACTGCGCCGCTATTCCAAAGGAGTTGCTTGAATCTGAATTATTCGGTTATGAGAAAGGGGCCTTTACAGGAGCAGAAACCCGGAAGATTGGGAAGATTGAACTTGCCAATAAAGGGACAGTCTTTTTTGATGAGATTGGTGAGTTGGATATAACACTTCAGAGCAAGCTCATGAGGGTCCTTCAGGAAGGAGAGATAGAGAGGGTTGGAGGTTTGAAGACCTCCAGGGTCGATGTGAGGATAATAGCTGCAACAAACAGGGATATAGAGAAAGCTGTTAGAGAGGGCAGGTTCAGGGAAGACCTCTACTACAGACTTAATGTCTTTCCGATAACATTGCCTCCCTTGAGAGATCGGCTCGAGGATATTCCTCTGCTCGTTGATTATTTCATTGAAAAGTATTCGGCAGAGATGAAGGTACCACAAAAAGTCATATCGAAAGAGGCGATTTCGAGGCTCATTAATTATGAATGGAAGGGGAATGTCAGAGAACTCGAAAATACTATTGAAAGGGCAATGATACTCTGCGACGGTAATGTTATAGGCCCTGAACATATTGTCCTGTCACCAGGTCATTCACATGAGGAACTTGACATGGTACCCCTTAACGGAACGCTGGAAGAGACATCAAAAGAGGCTATGAGGATTGCAGAAACAAAAAGGATTAAGAAGGCACTATTAGACACAAAAGGCAATAAGAGCAAGGCAGCGGAGATATTAAATGTCAGTTATAAGACGCTTTTAACAAAGATTAA
>JBKBUB010000234.1:0-2273 GCA_046290925.1 Thermodesulfovibrionales bacterium
CATTCATTGACAAAGTATATTATGGGGACTCTCTCCTTTTTTAATTCAGAGATGGTCTTTTTTATGTGAGGTAACACATATTCATCATAATCCTCAGGAGATAGGATGCCAACCCAGGAATCAAAGATCTGGACAGCCTGTGCACCTGCCTTTATCTGAGAGGTGAGGTAAGAGATAACGGTTAGTGTCAATTTTTCCATAACTCCATTGAAAAGGGCAGGGTTTTGAAACATCATCCTCTTTGTATTCACAAAACTCTTTGTACTCCCTCCCTCAATAACATAAGTGGCAAGCGTAAAGGGAGCACCGGAGAAACCAATGAGCGGAACATCCAGTTTCCTTCTTAATATCCTTATCGTCTCTAAGACAAAGGGCATGCTGTCTTCGGTATCAGGGATTATAAGCCTGTCGAGGGCTGACTTTGTCCTGATGGGTTCTCTCAATAAAGGGCCTTTCTTATCACTGAATTCGAGATGCATGCCCATGGCCTCAACAGGGATGAGTATGTCAGAAAATAGTATGGCTGCATCAACGCCAAGCCTCTCAACGGGCTGAATAGTCACCTTTGCCGCAAGCTCAGGGGTCTTACAGAGTGTAAGAAAATCAACCTCAGCCCTGACTGCCTGATATTCAGGAAGGTATCTCCCTGCCTGTCTCATTATCCACACAGGCGTATAATCTACAGGCTCTCCCCTGCAGGCCCTAAGAAATGTATCGTTCATAAAACCTCCTCTAAGAGATCTTTGTCTTTCTCATCTTTACAGGCATGTAACTGCAGAAAGGCTCCTCCTCTAAATAATCGCCATAGACAGAATAGGCCCTCGCCCTACAACCACCACAGACATTTATATATTCACAGGAACCACACCTGCCCTTGTATCTCTTGAAATCTCTCAACTCCTTAAATAGCTCCGAATTTTCCCATATCTCCTTAAATGAATTCTCCCTTATATTTCCAGCAGACCTTGGAAAGTAACTACAGGGAAGGACATTACCATCCACATCGATTAGGCAGATTAACTGGCCTGCTATACAGCCCTTAGCACCACCGGTAGAAAACTTGAGTGTCCTTCTCTGAAATCTCACCTTCTCCTGCCTCGATTTTTGAAGCACAACCCTGTAATAATGGGGTGCGCAGGTGGGCCTGACAAGCATATCCTTTTCGTCCTTCTCCATCTGATAGTGCCAATGGAGTATCTCCTCATAATCCTCCTTTGAGATCAGTTCATTCATTATCTCTTCTCCCCTTCCTGTGGGCACTATCATGAACATGTACCAGGCTGTTGCACCGAGTTCTTTTGCAAGACGGTAAACCTTCGGTATCTCTTCCTGGTTTCTCTTTGTGAAGGATGAGTTAACGATGAATTCTATGCCATGCTTCCTGAACAATCTTGCGGCATTTATGGTACCTGAAAAGGCTCCTGCCTGATTCCTGAAATTATCATGGACATCCTCAGTCGAACCATCGAGGCTGAGAGACACTATCTTTATGCCCGATTCCTTTATCTTTTGACAGATTTCATCATTAACAAGAGTACCATTTGTGGCAAGACACATCCTGAGGCCTTTCTCTGTACCATATCGAGCAATATCAAAGATGTCTGACCTGATCAGGGGCTCACCTCCTGATAAAACTATGACAGGGCTTGCATAGCTTGATATATCGTCTATGACCCTGAAGGCCTCCTCAGTTGAAAAGTCAGGATGGCCCTTTACCTCTATCTCAGAGGCAGATCGGCAATGGATACATCGGAGGTTGCACCTCCTCGTGATCTCCCAGGCAATCCATTTAGGCTTGAATTCCATCATATACCAAGTCTTCTTTCACAAGCAGACAATCTCTCTTTTATACCTTCCATTTCATTGGCAAGCAAAAGATAACTCCTTTCAAAGTGGCTTGCTATGGCCTTAATATCTGCCTTCATCTGGGATATATCGGTTTCAATGTGCGACAGCCTTTCATTCATCAATTCGAATCTTTTATCCATCTGCTCAAACCTTTTATCCATCTGCTCGAATCTTTTGTCCATTTGCTCGAACCTTTTATCCATCTGCTCGAATCGTGAGTTTGTATCGATTCGTAGATTTTTAATCTCGTCCCGGATAGATATAAGGATCTCTACTGTTATATCTCTTACTTCACCCATAGGACCTCCTGATTTAAAGGTTATAGGTAATGGGTAATGAGTGATGGATAATCCCACCAATTGCATAAATTTGGAGGCTGGCATGCCTCAAAAACTTTTATAATGCGATTTGATATTAAATGTGAT
>JBKBUB010000235.1:0-2270 GCA_046290925.1 Thermodesulfovibrionales bacterium
AGGAGGCTTTACTGATTGTATGTTGAAGAAAGGGGTAAAAAAGGTTTATTGTATAGATGTTGGTTATGGTCAGTTGTCTTGGCGGTTAAGAGAAGACCCGAGGGTTGTACTTTTTGAGAAGACGAATATCAGGTATCTCGAGAGAGAAAGGATACCCGATGAAATAGATTTCATAACAATCGATGTATCATTTATTTCTTTGAAAAAGATATTACCAAAGGCGATGGAATTCTTGAAGGCAGGAGGCCAAATACTTGCCCTTATCAAACCACAATTTGAGGTTGGAAGGGGAGAGGTTGGCAAAGGCGGGGTTGTCAGGGATGAAGGGAAACGAATGCTCGCTGTAGAGGAGATTAAAAGATTTTCCGAGGAGATCGGTTTAAACGTATCGGGGATATTTCAATCACCCATTAAGGGACCAAAAGGGAATATAGAGTACTTCATATACTTATGGAAGAGACAAAACTTATAGGTCTTGACCTTTCTGTAGCTTCTCCAGAGGTTATCGAGATACTGCTTGAGTTTTCTGGGGAACCAGAGGTATTCAAGGAGGTCCTTGAGTCAAACAGAAACAGGCCTGACATCCTGAGATTGCTGGCACAACAGAGTGCATTACCTATAGAGATTAAGGAAGACATTGAGAAGTTACTGAACCTGCCTGCTAAGTCTATGGAATTGCCACACCCGTCGGGTGCAGAAGCTCGTAAAGAAACCCTTCTACAGAGGATACAGCACCTTACAGTTGGTGAAAAGATCGCCCTTGCCTTGAGGGGAGGGCAGGAGATAAGGTCTATTCTCCTGAAGGACCCTAACAAGGAAGTGGTTCTTTCAGTGCTTAAGAATCCCAAGATGACAGAGACAGAGGTTGAGATGCTTGCCCACTCGAGGAATGCTCCTGAAGATGCCCTTCGGGCTATATGCAGGAATCGAGAATGGACAAAAAACTACAATATCATCTTTGCCCTTGTTAACAACCCCAAAACGCCTCCTGGTTTAAGTGTTCCTTTTGTTACGAGTCTGAGGACAAAGGACCTGGTGATACTCGAAAAGAATAAGAACGTGCCAGAGGCTGTGAGGGCTGCAGCGAGGAGATTGGTTCAATCGAGGAAGGTCTCATGATTGGGGGGAAGTTTATTAATAAGAAGACCTGGGATAAGGTTCTCAACTTTATTGCTATTACTGATGAACCTTCTCCCTATCTCCTTATTGATAAGGATGTGGTGAAGGAAAAGGTTGAATCTATCGGTAAAAATATAAAGAACTCAAAGGTTTTTTATGCTGTGAAGGCTAATCCTGACAGAGATGTACTGGCCTATCTTAACAATCTTGGCATTGGTTTTGAAATTGCATCTGAAGGGGAACTAAGGATACTTTCAGATTTAGGCGTTGAACCTGAAAGGATAATCACAAGCAATCCTGTGAAGACGCTTGTTTTCCTTGAGCAGGCAGTTTCTTATGGAATTAGGTATTACGCCTTTGACTCAATTGCAGAGGTTGATAAACTTTCCCGTTATGCGCCCGATCGGAACGTGTATGTAAGATTAACCGTCCCTAATGAGGGTAGCGAATGGCCCCTTAGCAAAAAATTCGGGGTGGAACTCGACGAAGCCCTGAATCTTCTGATTTATGCAAAAGAAAGAGGGCTCAATCCTGTCGGTATAACCTTTCATGTTGGTTCTCAGTGCAATAATGCCTATAACTGGAATACCGCAATAAAAAAGACAAAGGACCTCTGGGAGATGGCGGCAGGAAAAGGTATCAGTTTATCCATGATTAACATAGGAGGGGGTTACCCAATAAGATACACCAAGGATGTAATTACGATTGAATCGATTGGAAAAAGGATCAGCAGGCTAATATCAGAGGAATTCCCGTCTGACATCGATGTATTTATCGAACCGGGGAGGGCTGTCATAGGTGATGCAGGTGTATTTGTTACCTCTGTCATTGGAAAGGCTCGCAGGGCGGATGAAGACTGGATATATATAGATGTTGGTGTTTTCAATGGATTAATGGAGAGCATCGGCGGGATTAAATATTCTTACGTGGTTGGAAGTAGGAATGAGCCTAAGAGGTGGACAATAGCCGGGCCAAGTTGTGACAGCTTTGATGTGATTGACAAAGAGGTGCTTCTCCCTGAGCCAGAGGTTGGTAATCGTCTGCTCATACTTGCTGCTGGTGCATACACAATCTCGTATGCATCGGAGTTTAATGGATTTTCGATACCAAAGACTATATTGATATAAACCCAAACGTTGCAAAAATAAACC